>JAFSWJ010000290.1 GCA_017444545.1 Lachnospiraceae bacterium | reverse complement strand
GTAGGTTCGCCTTTTCCCTCCTCCTTCATTTTTACTGCAGCATCTCTTACCCGGGTAGCAATGCGGGCAAAATCCTCTTCCCCTATCTCTTTTCCGTCAACCCTGATCCTTTCCGAAAATCTCTCCACAAACGGTGATGTATACATGCCCGTGCGGTATCCCGCACTCATGAGGATACCGGTTAAAAATGCCACGGTCGAACCCTTTCCGTTCGTTCCCGCAACATGCACCATCTTTATCTTTTCCTGGGGATCACCAAGATAAGCCATCAGATTTCTGATATTATCAAGACCCAGCTTTGATCCGAACCGTGCTATGCTGTCTATATATTTTCTCGCATCTTCATAATTCATGCTTTTTTTATTATCCTCTTGTACACATTCCCTCCTGCCCTGAGGACCACGGTCAGAAGCAGGATGTTGACAGGAAGCATCACGACGGTCTTTATGATCCTTGCCCCCAGGACCGCCATTATACCCTGTCCGTACAGGATGCTCAGGTTGACAGTATTGAGGATGACGCTTACGACTAATGTTTCAAGAAGCTGGGTCACAACTATCCTCTTTATTGAGGGTTCCTTTTTGCGGAGCATGAAACCGTACAATGCTCCCTGTATTATCCCCGTAATCGTAAATCCCGGAAAAAACGGACCCGTAGGCTTGACAAGAAAACCCAGCACATCCGTCAGTCCTCCTATGACTCCCCCCACTGCAGGTCCGAAAAGCATGCCCGAAAGAGCAACCGGCAGAAACTGCAGCCTGATCTCAGACACATCGGATATGGGTATCTTGAAAAAACCGAATATTACCGCTATGGCAAGAAGCATCGCACAGGTTGTCAGAACCTTCGTATCTCTTAGCTTTTTCATCAGTGCATACACCCTATGATATCAGATATCTTTTCGGTACCGGTCTCATCCATCCAGGCTTCAATATCTTTTATTATGTCCGTCATCAGGGACGGCTCGTGGAAATTCATCATTCCGACTGCCACCATGACCGCTCCCGCCATCATCATCTCAATGGCATCCGCGGCGCAGGCTATCCCGCCCATGCCTATGACAGGGATGCTTACTGCTTTTGAAGCTTCATAGACCATCCTGACCGCTATCGGATGAATGGCAGGACCGGAAAGGCCTCCCGTCCTGTTTGCCAAAACGAAGCTCTTTTTGTATATATCTATCTTCATTGCCGTAAAGGTATTTATCAGGGATATCGCATCAGCTCCGCCCTCCTCGGCAGACCTTGCCATGAGGGCTATATCCGTGACATTCGGAGAAAGCTTCATGATGACAGGCTTTTTTGAAACCTTTTTCACGGCTTTTGTTATCTCAAAAAGAGATTTCGGATCGGTGCCAAAGGCTATGCCGCCCTCTTTCACGTTCGGACAGGACACATTGATCTCAAGCAGTGCTATTTCCTCTCTTTCGGAAAGGAGCTTTACGGCCTTCACATACTCCTCCGTGCTGTGTCCGCACACATTTACAATTACGGGAACGTCATGCTTTTTCAGAAAAGCAAGGTCCCGTTTAATAAAAACGTCGGCCCCCGGATTCTGGAGTCCTATGGCATTCATCATACCCGAAGGAGTCTCCGCAACTCTGGGTGTGGGATTCCCCTCCCAGGCATCTACCGATACACCTTTAGTAGTGATGGCGCCAAGCCCGTCAAGATCCACAAACTCACTGTATTCGATCCCGCTGCCAAAGGTCCCCGATGCACAGGTGACGGGATTTTTGAACTTCATTCTACAAAAACTGACTGAAAGATCCTTCACAGTATCACCTCCGACGCCTCAAATACCGGTCCCTCGGTACAGATCCTGGCATTGTTCACATGTGAATGTGCATCCTTTGCTGCAGTCTTTACCACGCAGCCGAGGCAGGCCCCCACTCCGCAGGCCATCCTTTCTTCAAGGGAGATGTATGCCGGTATTCCTTTCCTGTCCGCAAAGCTTTTCACTGCTTTGAGCATGGGCATGGGTCCGCAGGCAAAGATCACATCACAATCGATATCCTTTTCCCCCGCTGCCTCTATCACGTTCCCTTTGATACCGACGCTGCCATCATCAGAGGCTATGACCACTTCCGCTCCGGCATTTTCAAAATCCCCTGCCAGAAAAGTGTTCATGGGGGCATTCCTGTAGCCGAGGACTGCCTTCACATTTTTGGGACCACCCTCTTTTCCTTTTTGTGATCCGAGTTTTTTTGCGAGCTGCAAAAGAGCGGGAGCTCCTATTCCCCCGCAAAGAAGAAGGACTTCCTTCCCGGCTGCTGCCTTTATATTCCAGCCGTTTCCGAGAGGTCCTTCAATCATTATCTCTTCATCTTCAGATATGCCTGAGATCTCCTTTGTTCCCAAACCCGATATCCTGAAAACGATCCTCAGCTCATCTCCGTCTGCTTCACATATACAAAGCGGTCTGCCCAAAAGCCTTGAGGGATCGTTTGGAAATACCAAAACAAACTGTCCGGCCTTTGCATCTTTTGCTATCTCTGTCCTCAGCCGGATATCAAATATACCTTCACAAAGTTCTTTTTTTGATACTATCCGAGCCCGGCACTTTTTCATAGAACGACCAGCTTTCCCCGGGATATGGTATAGTGTACTTTCCCGTAAAGCTCCTCTCCTATGAAGGGAGAGTTAAAGGATTTGGAATAAAACCTGTTCACTGTCCATTTCTCATTCGGATCAAATACCACCACATCCCCGACAGATCCCACCTCCAGAGACCCTGCGCTGAAGCCGTAAAGCTTTGCGGGGTTGGTGCTCATCAGCTCTATCATCTTCATCAGATCAATGTGACCGGCCTTAACGAGATTTGTTACAGCAAGCGCCAATGCCGTCTCAAGACCTATCATTCCGGACGGGGCATTTATGAAGCTCCTCCTCTTTTCCATCTCCATATGCGGAGCATGGTCGGTTGCGATCAGGTCCAGGGTGCCGTCCTTCAATCCTTCGATTATGGCAAGTCTGTCTCTTTCCGTACGCAGCGGCGGATTGACCTTTGCCTCGGAGCCCCTGTCTATGATAGCTTTTTCAGTCAGCGAAAAATGATGAGGCGTTGCCTCGGCATGGATATGTCCGGCCTTGTCCTTCTTTTTTGCCTCTCTGATCATGGCGACACTTTCGGCAGCACTGACATGCTGGATATTGATGATGGCTCCCGTTTCAAGGGCCAGCTTCAGATCTCTTTCGATCATCACTATCTCGGCCTTCCTGTCTGCCCCGGTCAGTCCGAATTTCCTTGCCACCTCTCCGGCATTGATCCCCTGCTCAAATATGTAGGAGGGATCCTCCTCGTGAAGACTCAAAGGCGTCCCCAGCTTTGCGGCCGCTTCCATGGCCTTTCTCATCAGGACGTCATTTATTATGGGATAACCGTCATCGGAAAAACCGGGTGCACCGTCCTCCGCAAGCTTTGCCATATCGGTAAGACTTTTTCCCATGCATCCGTTGGTCACTGTTGCAAGCTGATGGACATGGATCTGGGAATCCTCCACCCTCTTTAATATGCTGTTTAATATGGACTGGCGGTCAACAACGGGCTTGGTATTTGCCATGAGGACCACGGTGGTATAGCCTCCCGCAACGGCAGCTCTCTCACCTGTTCCTATATCCTCTTTTTCGGTCTGTCCGGGATCCCTGAAGTGGGAATGCACATCCACAAGTCCCGGAGCCACAACCATTCCTGCCGCATCCACGACCTGTCCATCTTTGTTTCTTTTGTCATCGATCAGCGGGAACACATCCTCTATCAATCCGTCGTTTATCAGGACATCTGCTTTTCTGTCGGTCTGTGTCACGGGATCGACCACCCTGCCGCCTCTGATTATCATATCCGCACCCCCTTACAGCATCTGTGCTATTCTGTCTCTTGTCATCTCTCCCAGATGCTTTTGTTCTTCCTTTGAAAGTTCCTTTGTATCTATTGCCTGCCCGAAGGTCATCCGTACAGTGTTCCCTTTGAGGAAGGGCAGGTGTTCCTCAAATACAGCCCTGGTATTGCTCATGGCAACGGGGACCACCTTTGAACCGGATTTTACGGCTATCTTTAGAGAACCCTCCTTGAACGGAGCCAGTTCTTTTTCATCCCTGCTCTTTCCTCTGGTGCCTTCCGGATATATGACTATGTTGATGCCGTTTTTGACATCCTCTATGCATTCAAGTATGACCTGCATGCCCTGCCTCAGATCCTTCCTGTCAAGAAATTTGCAGTGCAAAAGCCTCATCCACCATCCGATAACGGGAAGATTTTTTGTTTCCTTTTTTGCCACAAAACCCGTCAGTTTCTTTTTCTTTCCCAGATATCCGTACAGGATCACTATATCAAAAATGCTCCTGTGGTTTGATACAAAAAGCACCGCCTCATCATCAGGGATATTTTCCTGTCCGGAGATCTCAAGCTTTATTCCCGCCATGAGATCCAGCACCCTGAACGCCCAGGTTACGATGACAAGTGCCATCATATCCGACTTTTCCTTTGAAAATAGTCTTATGGCATAATCGATTCCTATGAGGGGTATGGATACTATGAGAAACAGGAGCAGAAATATGAAGGCTATGATTATCCTCAGCATCCTTT
>JAFSWJ010000289.1 GCA_017444545.1 Lachnospiraceae bacterium | reverse complement strand
GGAGCCTACGGGTGCATGTCAAGCTTTGCCAGAAACGGCAATATGTTCCTGGTCTCCTACAGGGATCCCCATCTGAAAAACACATTGAAGATCTTTGATGAGGCAGCGGGCTATATCAAAAGCTTCAAGGTGAGCAAAAGGGACATGACGAAGTTCATAATAGGGACCATATCGGATATCGATACACCTTTAAATCCCAGGGCGGAGGGAGCAAGATCCCTTGGAGCCTACATGGCGCGGATCACGTTTGACGAGGTTCAGGCGGAAAGGGATGCGATCCTTTCCTGTACTCCCGAAAAGATCAGGGAGCTTGCGCCATACCTTGAGCTGACCATGAAGGATGAGGCTTTATGCATCGTGGGAGCCGAGGAAAAGATAGACGGGAACGCATCACTGTTCGGGGAAGTGAGGGATCTTTTATAAAGCATGGAAAACAAAGGATTCAGATGCGGGTTCGTATCGATCATCGGAAGATCAAATGTGGGGAAATCCACTTTGATGAACAGGATCGTGGGAATGAAGATAGCCATAACCTCTCCCAGGGTCCAGACCACGAGAAAAAGGATCAGGACCGTCTTTACAAATGAGGACGGGCAGGTGATCTTTGTGGACACTCCGGGGGTGCACAGGGCAAAGACGAAGCTTGGACAGTACATGGACAGGGCAGCCCTTGAAAGCCTTGAAGGCGTGGATGTATGTCTTTGGGTAGTGGAGCCGAAGGTGAAGCTTACGGAGGATGACAGAGAGATAGCCGACCTTCTTTCAAAGACTGCAAAAAAGACCATAATAGTCATCAACAAATGCGATACAGTTAAAAAGGAGGAACTTCTCCCGGTTACGGACGCGTTTTCAAAGCTTGCCCCCTTTGAGGCCATCATACCCGTATCTGCCATAAACGGAGACGGAGTGGATATACTGACACGGGAGATAATAAAAAATCTTCCCGAGGGACCGGCTCTTTATGATGAGGATACGGTGACGGATGAAACCGTCCGTTCACTTTCGGCTGAGATAATAAGGGAAAAGGCTCTCAAAAACCTGAAGGAGGAGGTCCCCCACGGCATAGCGGTGGAGATCGTATCCATGAAGGAAGAAGAGAGCATCACCAGGATCGAGGCAGACATAATCTGTGAAAAGGCATCCCACAAGCCCATCATCATCGGAAAGGGCGGAGGGATGTTAAAAAGGATAGGCTCGCAGGCAAGATATGACATAGAAAAAATGCTTGAGACACATGTTGCATTAAAGCTTTTTGTCAAGGTCAGGGACAGCTGGCGTGACAATGAGAACCTGATGAAAAGCTACGGATATGACAGCGGGGATCTGTGAGATTGAGTGAACTTGTATCGGTTTCGGGAATGGTCCTGAAAGCCTTTGATCATGCCGAATATGACAGGAGGATCATCCTGCTGACCCGTCAGATGGGAAGGATCACCGTGTTTGCAAAAGGAGTCAGGAGACAGGGCTCAAAGCACATGGCATCAACGGAGCCTTTTGTATACGGAGATTTCAAACTGTTTGAGGGAAAAAGTGCCTACAACCTGGCCGAGGCCGATATCAAAAACTATTTTGAGGAAAACATTAATG
>JAFSWJ010000004.1 GCA_017444545.1 Lachnospiraceae bacterium | reverse complement strand
GGTATTACCATGAATCTGTATGTTCATATTACAGAGGATGAAAAACATAGAGAAATTGACTTAGTGGCTGACGCGTTAAAAGTGGTATAAAACTTGATGCGAAATTCATCTCCGTGGTACTCGATGTGGTACTCGGTCAAATACACGAATCGCGGAAAGCCAGTAAAATAAAGGAAAATCAAAGGAGATGAATATATTATGAAACTAGGAATCGTCGGACTTCCCAATGTCGGCAAGTCAACGTTATTTAATTCACTGACAAAGGCGGGAGCGGCAGCGGAGAATTTTCCTTTCTGCACCATAGATCCCAATGTGGGAGTGGTCACGGTGCCGGATGAGAGAGTCGATACTCTCGGAAAGATGTATGCTTCAAAAAAGGTCACCCATGCCACCATCGAATTTGTGGATATAGCCGGTCTTGTAAAGGGTGCTTCAAAGGGAGAGGGACTGGGCAACCAGTTTCTGGCAAATATCAGGGAGACGGATGCGATAGTCCATGTGGTTCGCTGCTTTGAGGATCCAAATGTGGTCCATGTGGACGGTTCGGTGGATCCTTTGAGGGATATAGAGACCATCAATCTGGAGCTTATCTTTGCCGATATCGAGGTGATCGACAGACGTCTTGCTAAGGTTTCAAAGCAGGCCAGGGTCCAAAAGGAATATCAGAAGGAGGAAAACCTGCTCCTGACCCTGAAGGGCATGCTTGAAGAAGGAAAGACGGTAAAGACCTACGAGCCTGCGGATGAGGATGAAGAAAAGCTCTTAAAGGAGTTTTCGCTGCTTACAGGAAAGCCTGTGATCTATGCGGCAAATGTGTCCGAGGATGATCTTGCGGATGACGGTGCTTCAAATGCGGGAGTGGAAAAGGTCAGGGAATTTGCAAAAAGCGAGGGCAGCGGTGTCTTTGTCGTCTGTGCAAATATCGAACAGGAGATATCCGAGCTTGATGAGGAGGACAAGGCCCTCTTTTTGGAGGATCTGGGACTGAAGGAGTCCGGCCTTGACAAGCTGATCAGGGCAAGCTACTCGCTTCTGGGACTTATCTCCTTTCTTACCTGCGGAGAGGACGAGTCGAGAGCCTGGACCATCAAAAAAGGAACGAAGGCTCCTCAGGCAGCGGGAAAGATACATACCGACTTTGAAAGAGGCTTCATCAAAGCTGAGGTGGTAGCCTACGACAAACTCATGGAATGCGGCAGCATGACGGCTGCAAAGGAAAAGGGCCTTGTGGGCATGGAGGGAAAGGAATATGTCGTCAAAGACGGCGATATCATTCTTTTCAGATTTAACGTATGATGGAAGTAAAGGACATAGCATTTCCCAACCTTCACATATATCTGACGAATGTTCCGAGATCCTTTTCGATCTTTGGTTTTGAGATAATGCTCTACGGCGTCATCATAGCGGCGGGCATCCTTCTGGGACTTTGCGTTGCCGCAGCCGACCAGAAAAGGCACGGCCTTGATCCCAATACCATCTGGGATGTGGCGATCTACGGTATCCCTGCCGGTATAATAGGAGCGCGTATTTATTATGTGATCTTTTACTGGGAAAGCTACCGTGACAACCCCCTTTCCATGTTCAATCTCCGTGCCGGCGGTCTTGCGATCTACGGGGGAGTGATAGGGGCGATCCTCACCGTTCTCATATATACAAGGATCAAAAAGCTTTCGTTCTTTGCCACCTTTGATTCCATTTCGCTGGGATTTCTGGTGGGTCAGATCATCGGACGCTGGGGGAACTTTTTCAACAGGGAGGTTTTCGGAGGTTACACCGACAATTTCTTTGCCATGCGTCTTCCCATAGATGCCGTCCGCGCCAGGGATATTTCCCCTGCACTCCGGGAGACCATCGTGGAGGGTACGAACTATATCCAGGTCCATCCCACCTTTCTCTACGAGGGCTTATGGAATCTGGCCGTTCTTGCCGCTCTATGGTTCTACAGTCCCAAAAAGAAGTTTAACGGGCAGATATTCTGTCTCTATATCGCACTTTACGGGGTCGGGCGCTTCTGGATAGAGTATATCCGCACCGACCGCCTCTACATAGGGAATACAAACATTCCCGTCTCCATGGTCGTTTCCGTGGCAATGATCCTCGTTTCATTCATCATCGCCTTCATCCAGAAAAAACAGGTCAAACACTGAGGAGCAGGGTGGGGC
>JAFSWJ010000288.1 GCA_017444545.1 Lachnospiraceae bacterium | reverse complement strand
TGCGGCGCCGAAAAGGGAATGATCTGCATAGCACCTGACGGAAAGCTCTATCCCTGCTGGGACATCGTGGGCATGGATGAGGACACGGTGGGACATACTGACATCGGCAGCGGGAATTTCATTTATTATTTTAATAAGGTCAAATGGAAACTGCGTACCTCGGACAGGATGGAGCCCTGCAGGACCTGCCCCTACATCTTTGTATGCAGGGGAGGATGTGTTTCCGTGGCAAAAACGGAGCACGGGAGCTATTTCAGGGAAGCCTGTTCAGATACCCGCGAAAACTTCTGTTTTGTGGCATCACATGTTGCCGGAAGGAAATATGAGGAGACAGGGCAGACGGAGCTTTCCCTGTCGCAGTTCGGCCCGCTTTCAAGACTGACCGAAGATGAGCGGAAACGTCTCATGGAGGAAAAGGATCCGAACGAGATCTACAAGCTTATCAGGGAATACGGTCTGGTAAGCCCGGCAAAGGAAAAACAGGATGATTCGGCTCTTTGACCAAAGAATCCTTCATATGTTATATTGAAAACACAGATATCTTGAGGAACTTGAGGATCTTGAACTTGATGAGGAGAGTCTCAGGGCGGCATCAATACCTGTTATGCGGTAGACGGATGCTCCTGGCATATGTGATAAAGAGGATGAATGGGAAAAAATGACAAAAACGAGGCTGCGTATGCTGTACGCAGCCTCGACGAACTTGACAGAGCCGTAAAGATCACCACCCCCGGGATATGGATGGTGATTTTGGCGTGCTTTGCCCTTTTGGCCGGGATCCTTGCCTGGTTCTTTTTCGGTACGGTTTCCGCCGGTGTCAGTGCAAGCGGCATCATTGAAAACGGAAAGCTCATCTGTATCCTTGACCATGATGAGGTGAAGCTTATCAAAACGGGAGATACTGCCGTCATAGACGGAATTAACTTCAGCATTGAAAAGATCGACAGTATACCGGTGTCAAGGACTGAGGCAAAAGAGCTCCTCGGCAGTGATTATCTGGTCAGTGAAAACATGAACGGCGACTGGGCATGGCCCGTCACACTTGTACCTGAAGACGACGGTGTTTTTCCCGACGGCTCCCTCCTGTCCTTTAATATCGTGACCGGGAGGGTCTCACCTGTGTCCATGATCTGGAAGGATATCTGAAGCTATGAGTGGGTTCCGGAAAAAAACAAAGGTACCGCAGGTGATGCAGATGGAGGCTACGGAGTGCGGAGCCGCCTGCCTTTCCATGATCCTGGCCTTTTACGGCAGATGGGAACCGCTTGAAAAGCTCCGTGAAACCTGCGGTGTGAGCAGGGACGGCTCCAATGCTTCAAGCATAATAAAAGCCGCGCGCTCCTTCGGACTTGAGGGAAAAGGCCGTGCCATGCGGCTTTCCGCCATTCAGAAAAAGAAGCCCTTCCCCTGCATAGCATTCTGGGATTATTCCCATTTTGTCGTCATCAGGGATATGAAAAAGAAGAGTGTTTTCATAAACGACCCTGCAGGCGGCGATCTAAGGATCTCCATCGATGATTTCAACAAACACTATTCGGGGATCGTTCTGACCTTTGAAAAGACCGATGAATTCAAGCCCGGCGGGAGCAGACCCGATGTACTGGGGTATGTGATCAAACGCCTCAAAGGGCTTTCCTCCTCTATTCTTTTTGTGATGCTGACATCGGCGGCAGTGTCCCTTG
>JAFSWJ010000287.1 GCA_017444545.1 Lachnospiraceae bacterium | reverse complement strand
TATCTGGATGACGGCAGCGAGGTGGATATAGCCGGGATGAAGATAAGGATGATCGAGACTCCGGGACATACAGAGGGCAGCTGCTGTTATTATCTTGAAGAGCAAAAGGCTCTCATAAGCGGGGATACGCTTTTTGCCGGTTCGGTGGGAAGGACTGATCTGCCCACGGGATCCATGCGGAAGCTGATCGACTCCATAGAAAGCAAGCTGATGACACTGCCGGATGACGTGGATGTTTATCCGGGGCACGGTGAGTTCACCACCATAGGATATGAAAGGAAATGGAATCCGTTTTTCGGATAGGAAGGAAAAAAGATGGATCTGATAAAAAAGAGTGTTACCGGGATGAAGGATATACTTCCGGATGAGATGGAGCTTCGCGACTATGTCGTAAGCCTTGTAAAGGAGGTGTATACTTCCTTTGGTTTTCAGTCTATACAGACACCCTGTGTGGAGCATATCGAAAATCTGTGTTCAAATCAGGGAGGAGAAAATGAAAAACTGATATTCAGGATCATGAAAAGAGGGGAAAAGCTCGATATCGCAGGGGCAAAAAAGGAGAACGATCTGTGCGATTCGGGACTCAGATACGATCTGACCCTGCCTCTTTCAAGATATTATTCAAGCAACAATGCAAAGCTTACCATGCCGTTCAAGGCTCTGCAGATGGGAAATGTATTCCGGGCAGACAGACCCCAGAAGGGCAGGTTCAGGGAATTCATGCAATGTGACATAGACATTCTGGGTGAACCCGGCATCATCGCGGAGATCGAGCTGATAAATGCCACCACGACTCTTTTGGGAAGGCTTGATCTAAAGGGGTTTACGGTCAGGATAAATGACAGGAGGATGCTGAAGGAAATGGCTTCTTCCTGCGGCTTTGATGAAGAACGCCAGCAGGAGGTCTTCATCATCCTTGACAAGATGGACAAGATAGGACTTGACGGAGTGCGACAGGAGCTTATTGATGCAGGCTTTGATGCGCAAAGTACGGACAGATACATTTCGCTTTTTGAGAACGCCGGCGATGATCCGCAAAAAGCAGCTGAGCTTGCGGGAACAGAAGGTGCAAAAAAGGCTGCTGAGAGCATCGGATCCATAATAGATGCGGTTAATGCCGTAAAAAACGCGGATTATACGGTCAGGTTTGATCCTACGCTTGTCAGAGGAATGTCTTATTATACGGGTACAATCTTTGAGATCGAGATGCAGGAATTTGGCTCATCCGTTGCAGGAGGAGGCAGATATGATGACATGATCGGAAATTTCACGGGAAATCCCGTACCGGCCTGCGGCTTTTCCATCGGCTTTGAAAGGATCATAACCATTCTTGCGGAAAAGGGGTACAGGCCTTCGGGGGAGAATCCAAAAACCGTTTTTCTCGTCGAAAAAGGCACTGATGCGGCAAAGCTTGGCAGTATCATGAAAGAGGCCGATGAGCTCAGAAAAAAAGGACAGACGGTCAGGATCGATACCATGGCCAAGAACAGGAAATTTCAGAAGGAATCCCTTGCAGCCCGGGGTTATACGGATTTCAGGGAATTCTTCAATAATCAATGAGGGGTTTTGTATGTTACTGAAAAAGAGGGATATGCAGCTCATTGCCGTTGCGGATACGGTCTTTCTTCCTGAAGAGATGAGTCTGCATGATGCAGTGGAAAAGGCCATAAAGGGCGGCGCAAGTACCATAATGCTCAGGGATTTCACCCTGTCCGAAGAGGATTACATGCGCGAGGCAGTCAGGATCAAGATAATGTGCGGGATGTATGATGTCCCCTTTCTTGTGTACGGGAATGTGGAGGCTGCCGAAGCAGTCGACGCTGACGGTATCGTGGTGGAGTTAAAGGATTTTAATTCCAAGGAGATCCGCAGGAAATTCGGAGTGGAAAGGTCTGCGGGAGTCATGACCGGCCTTGCGAGGGATGCCGTGAAGGCGGAAAAGGAAGGAGCCTCGTTTTTGCTCCTCGGGCCTGTCAGTCTGAAGGGAAAGAGGAAAAAGAAGGGCTTTGTAAATGTGGAAGAGGTGGAGGAGATCTGCTCAAAAGTATCCATACCCGTTGTGGCCTACGGAGGGATAGCAGATGAGAATCTGAACGAGCTTCGCGGTACCGGGATATTCGGTGTCGGTGTGGGAAGCGGTATTTTTGGCAGTGAGGATATTGCGGAGGCGGCCGGGAGCTTACGAAAACTGGCTATAGATGTATTATGACCGTTAAATGGATCGTACTCATCATCCTTCTGCTTTTGTCTGCGTTTTTTTCTTCGGCGGAGACTGCCCTGACCACGGCAAACAGCATCCGTATCAGGACCCTTGCAAATGAGGGAGACAAAAGAGCTCTGAGGGTCCAGAAGATACACGAAAAGTATTCAAAGATGCTGATCTCCATCCTCATCGGCAATAATATAGTGAATCTGACGGCATCGGCCCTCGCGACGACCGTTGCCATATCCATCGGGATAAACGTGGGAATCATGACTCTGGTGCTGACCCTGGTCCTCCTGATATTCGGGGAGATAACTCCAAAGAATGTGGCTTCCGCCCGTGCGGAAAAGATTTCTCTTTCATATTCGGCATTCATCTATTGCCTGATGGTTATTCTTACGCCTGTAATATGGGTTATAGACAGAGTCTGCCAGTTCATTGCCTTTATTATGCATATTGATATAAGTGACAGGAATGAAGCCATCACCGAGGGAGAACTCCGTACCATAGTTGAGGTCAGCCATGAGGAGGGGGTCATCGAGAGCGAAGAGAAGGAGATGATCAAGAATGTGGTTGATTTCGGTGACTGCAGGGCAAAGGACATCATGATACCCAGGATCAACGTGGCAGAGGTCAGCATTGATTCCTCATATGAGGAGGTCAGGAGGCTTTTTGAAGAGGAAAAATACTCCAGACTTCCGGTATACAAGGATGATACGGACAATATAATAGGTGTCGTTTATCTGAAGGATTTCTTTCCGGTACCGGATGAGGGCTTCAGGGTAAAGGATGTGATGAGGGATGCCTACTATACCTTTGAGATGAAAAAGACCTCAGAGCTCATGGTGGAGATGAAAAGGGAATCCGTTTCCATCGCCATAGTGCTCAATGAGTATGGAGCGTCCGAGGGTATAGTCACCATGGAGGACCTGCTCGAGGAGATCGTGGGTGAGATCAGGGATGAATATGACGAGGATGAAAAGGAGCTCATCAACGAGATAGGAAAGGGTGAATACGTGGTGGAAGGCAGTGTGAAGCTGGATGACCTGAATGATGCCATAGGGACGGATCTGGAATCGGAGGATTATGATTCCATAGGAGGGTACATGCTTGGCCTGCTTGACCGGATACCGAGAGCCGGAGAAAAGGTGACGGATGCTTCGGGCAACGTGCTGGAGGCTCTGGGTATATCAAAGAACAGGATAGACAGGATACATATCACATTAAATAAAGACGAAAGCGATCAGTGAGATTTCGCGGAAAAGAGGAGAAAAATGTTTCAGTCAAGAACCCACAACTGTAATGAACTCCGTATCGGCGATGCGGGAAAAGAGGTTACCATCACGGGATGGTATGAGAACCTGAGAAAGGTAAGCAAAAACCTGGGTTTTCTCGTTTTGAGAGACTTCTACGGCAGCACACAGGTTGTCATTGAAAGTGAAGAAATGATGGAAGCCTTAAGCGGGGTCAAC
>JAFSWJ010000033.1 GCA_017444545.1 Lachnospiraceae bacterium | reverse complement strand
GGGGCTCATCATCCGGACGGAACTGGTGAGTAATCCGGAATTACCCTTGTCCGGATCTGCTGATAAAACAGCCTTTAAAGTGTATCTGGCCGATATTGGCCTGCTGCGGGCAAAGTCAAATGTATCAGCAATGACCATACTGGAAGAGTCAGACAATTATATCCGGTATAAAGGCGCTTTCGCTGAAAACTATGTGTTAAATGAACTGCGGGCAAAAGGTAAAGAACCGTATTTCTGGCGCTCGGGAAATGTCGCCGAAGTCGATTTTGTTTTTGAATTCTCCGGAGAGATTGTACCGGTAGAAGTGAAATCGGCAGATAACACCCAGGCAAAAAGTTACAGACAGTTTTGCAAAAAATATGAACCCAGACTTGGTTTCAAACTGTCACGAAAAAATATAGCCGAAAACCTTTGCGAAAAAACGCCGACGATCAGTCTTCCTTTATATCTCGGTTGGAATATTGACCATTATATGACTTGATAAAGTTAAAAAAAAGAGATCATTTTATGGACAGAGTAACAAAAGACGCATCCGGCATTTACTGCTGGAGCTGCAACATCGACAGGGATTTCCATCAGAAAGCGGCAGAGCAGGGAAAAACAGCCTGCATCATCGCATTTTCTGTCCTCGCCCTGGTAGCGGGGATGTTCGCGGTGATGACCCGCTCCTCGGAGATGCTGTGGCTTTCCCTGCTGATCATCAGCGGCGTGCTCGGCCTTTCACTGCTGCTTTTCCGCCTGTACGCTTCGGCAGAGGACCCGCAGGAGCAGTATCAGATGACGGAGGAATATGTGCGCTCTGGCTACGGGAGGAGCGCTGTTTATTCGGATTTCGATAAGACGACTTCTGCGACCTTTTCCCCGCGGTATATCGAACTGACGCGAAAAGGAAAAGCCCACAGGATCTATGTGCCGGCAGAAGATATGGCATTTGTAAGGGACTACATCCTCTCACGCCTCCCCGCTGAAACCGATATTACACGTCTTTAAAAATATACCTGTCGTAAGGGGCTGACGGGATCTCTGGCAGGCAATTTCCGCTTGACACCGGCAGGAAAAAGTGTATAATACGTATCCGGTATTGTTGTATACAATAATACCGGATATTCTTTTTCAGAAATTGAGGACGCAGACATGCTTGAACTATCCAATAAAACCAACCTGCTGGAGCAGCGAAACGACCGTTATTCCCTGCAGGATGTGGAAAAACCGAACCTGTATCCGGATCTTTTCAGTTATGATGAGGTGCCGCGCATTTCCTTCAACCACCGCCGTGTGCCGATGGGCATGCCGGAGGAGATCTGGATCACCGACACGACTTTCCGCGACGGGCAGCAGAGTATAGAACCGTATACCGTAAAACAGATCGTCGACCTGTATAAGCTGATGAGCAAGCTTGGCGGTCCTTACGGCATTATCCGGCAGACGGAGTTTTTTGTTTACAGTGAAAAGGACCGTGAGGCGATTGCCCAGTGCATGGACCTCGGGCTTGATTTTCCGGAGATCACCACATGGATCCGCGCCACGAAAGAAGACTTTCGCCTGGTCAAAGACCTGAACATCCAGGAAACGGGGATCCTGGTTTCCTGCAGCGATTATCATATTTTCAATAAACTGGGGCTGACGCGCAAGCAGGCCATGGACAAATATCTGGCCACCGTCGCCATGGCATTTGAGGCAGGCGTGGTACCGCGCTGCCATCTGGAGGATGTCACCCGGGCAGATTTTTATGGTTTTGTCGTCCCCTTTGTCAACGAGCTGATGAAAATGAGCCAGGATGCCGGTGTTCCGG
>JAFSWJ010000286.1 GCA_017444545.1 Lachnospiraceae bacterium | reverse complement strand
TTGAGGCTGACCAGGGTTCCCACCGCCCCTGTCACCACCAGTGTAATGAGAAAAGCAAAAAAATCATCCTCTCTGTAAATGATGCTGACCAAAAGAGGGAGCAGCATAAAAAGTGCTTCGATCTGAAGTATCTTTCCCAGTATGTAAATGATGCTTGAATGATTCATTTCCGCTTACTTCTTTCCGAATTTATGTCAGTTTATCTGGTTAGACTATGATCACACGCAATTTCATCAAGTTAAGCATTTAATCTTTCGTTTTTGCTCCCGCAGGCCACCTCCCACACCTTGCGCTCCGGTAGGTGCTCGGTGCGGGGCCTTCTACGCTCCGCTCCGGTCGGCGCTTAGCAAACGTCCACCGGACGTTTAGCGCCCTGCTCGCGCGGGAAATGAATGCTGCTTAACTTGATGAAATATAAAAATCACTTAAGGATGTCATCAAGGTCGTTGAGTCCCATATGGGTCGTCACAACGATCACCCTGTCTCCCGGACTGATCTCATCCTGTCCTTTGGGAAACTTTATCGTCTTTCCCCTGTTTATGGCTGCGATGATGAGCTCATCCTTCAGATCAAGCTCGCTTAAGGGCTTTCCGGTAACCGCGGAATTGCCCGTCACCTTGAACTCCAGTGCCTCTGCCTTTTCATCTATGATATGGACCAGGGTCTCAACATTACTGCCCATGGAATTCTGCATGGCCCTGACAAAGGAGGTGACGCGGTCCGCAACTATGGATTTGGTATGCATGATGGTCCCGAGATCTATATCCTCCATGATCTCATCAAACACCACCCTGTTTACCTTTGTGATGCATTTTACATTCGGATTCATCTTTTTTGCATAGAGGGCAAGAAGTATGTTTTCCTCATCTATATTGGTCAGTGTGACCACCGATTCCGTTTACTCTATCCCCTCCTCAAGCAGGAGCTCCTGGTCTGTTCCGTCACCGCAGATTATGGTGGCAGCACTCAGGGCTTCATCCAGTATCTCACACCTTTTCGGATCGATCTCTATGATCTTGGTACCGATCCCCAGTGCCAGAAGCTGCTGGGCAAGATAATATGAGATCTTTCCTCCTCCTGCTATGATGGTATCCTTTACCTGATGGGTATCCTCTTTGATACTCCTGAAGAATTTCGTCGCATCCTCGGGGGACGTCACAAAGGAGATCACATCATCCGCAAAAAGCATTGATGCACCGTTTGGTATGAATACCTCTCCTTCCCTTTCTATGGTGCAGATGAGGACATCGGATCCGAGCTTCCTGTTCACATCCATGACCCTGATATCGGCAAGCGGGGATCCCTCCTTGATGCGGTGCTTGAGTATCTCTATCCTGTCCCTTAAAAGAGTGTCTATCTTCATGGCATACGGAAACCTGAGAAGTCTTGCTATCTCACGGGCCGCCAGAAGCTCGGGATTCAGTACCATGGACAGTCCGAGCTCCTCCTTGAAATAATTGATCTCCTCCCTGTAAACGGGATTTCTGACCCTGGCTATGGTACTGATATCCTTGTTTGCTTTTTTTGCGATCATACAGCACAGGATGTTGACTTCATCCGAACCTGCCGTTGCTATGAGGAGATCCGCTTTTCCTATGCCGGCTTCCCTCTGGGTCTGTATTGACGCCCCGTTTCCCTCGACACCGATGACATCCGCATTGTTTGCAACAGATTTTACCGTTGCACCGTCGATATCGATGACGGCGATATCATGCTCCTCGTCATTCAGGGCTTTTGTAAGGGCCGCTCCGATCTTTCCGCATCCGACTATGATAATATTCATTTGCTGCTGTCAACCTCCGATCTCATTTCCAGTATAAAGCTGGTAGTATTTTCTCTTCAAAGCCAGAAGTTCCTCATGTGTTCCCTGTTCGATTATCCGTCCCTTTTCAAGCACCATGATGCAGTCGCTGTTTTTAACCGTGGACAGCCTGTGCGCAATCACAAAGGTTGTCCTCCCCTTCATCAGGGCATCCATTCCCTCCTGGACAATTCTTTCAGTCCTCGTATCTATGGAGCTTGTTGCCTCATCAAGTATCAGTACGGGGGGATCCGCAACGGCTGCCCTTGCTATGGCCAGAAGTTGTCTCTGTCCCTGGCTCAGGTTTGCTCCGTTTCCAGAAAGCACCGTATCATACCCGTTTGAAAGCTTCTTTATGAAGCCGTGCGCATTGGCAAGCTTTGCCGCCGCTATGACTTCCTCATCGGTGGCATCAGGCTTTCCGTATCTGATATTCTCCATTACGGTATCGGAAAAAAGATTCGTCTCCTGAAGTACCATTCCCAGCGATCTTCGAAGATCCGCCTTTTTGATCTTGTTTATATTGATACCGTCATACCGTATCTTTCCGTCCTGTATGTCATATAACCTGTTGATCAGATTTGTGATCGTGGTTTTGCCCGCACCTGTGGATCCGACAAATGCGATCTTCTGTCCGGCCTTTGCGTTTATCCTGATATCATGAAGGACCATCACATCATCCGTATATCCGAAATCCACGCCGTTGAATTCGACATTTCCCTCAAGCATCACGTAATCCGTGGTATTTTCCGCCTTGTGAAAATGCTTCCACGCCCATTTTCCGGTCCTTTTTTCCGAGGGGCTTACTTTGCCGTCCTCATCGACAACGGCATTGACCAGTGTCACATATCCTTCATCCTTTTCCGGTTCCTCATCGATCAGCGCAAATACCCTCTGTGCTCCCGCAAGTGCCATGATAACGGAATTGAACTGGTTGCTGATCTGGCTGATGGGCATGTTGATACTCCGGTTGAAGGTCAGGAATGATGCCAGACCGCCCAGTGTCAGTCCGGCAAAGCCGCTTATAGCCATCGCTCCTCCCGCGGCTGCGCAGATGACATAGCTCAGATTTCCGATCTGGGCATTTATGGGTCCCATCATGTTCACGAATTTGTTTGCATTATATGCGCTGTAAAAGAGCTCCCTGTTTTTTTCTTCAAACTCCCTTACCGCAGCCTCCTCGTGATTAAATACCTTGACCACCTTCTGTCCGCTGATCATCTCTTCGATATAGCCGTTCAGCGCGCCGAGCTTTGACTGCTGCGCGACAAAGTTCCTTCCCGAGCGTTTTGCTATGCTCATTGAGGCTGAAAGCATGACAATGACCATGAACAGTGACACAAGGGTCAGGGGAAGACTCAGGGCTATCATGCTTATGAGAACACTTATTATGGTGATCAGACTGTTCAAAAACTGCGGCATGGCCTGGCTTATCATCTGTCTTAAGGTATCTATGTCGTTGGTATATACCGACATAATATCCCCGTGGGGATGAGTGTCAAAATACCTGACCGGAAGTGACTCCATATGTGAAAACAGGTCGATCCTGATGTTCTTTAATGTTCCCTGACCGACATTTATCATTATCCTCTGGTGGATATATGAAGATACCACGCCTGCGGCATACAGGGCCGCCATCTTTAAAATGGCTGAAAGAAGCGGAGAAAAATCCCTGCTCCCGCTCTTAACCATGGGTGTGATGTAGTCATCTATGAGGTTCCGCAAAAAAAGGGTTCCCCTGACCTGTGTCAGTACTCCCACAAAAATGCAGATAATGACAACTGCCACATGGAGGGCATAATCCTTCAGGATGTAGCGGGAAAGCCTCAAAAAAAGCTTTCCCGGATCCTTCACCTTTTCCCCGGGGCGTCCCATGCCTCTCCGGCCGGGTCCTCCCATCTTTATCTCTTTTACCTTTTCCTGTGCCATTTATCTACCCTGATACCGGTTTCAGGCCGGCCTGTCAAAATCTCCGGTGCCTGAGATCTGCGATCCGTAAACATCCCTGTAGATCTCGTTGTTTTTCAAAAGCTCTTCATGCGTTCCGAATCCGGATATGATCCCGTCATCCAGAACTATGATGGCGTCCGCATCCTGGATGGATGATATCCTCTGTGCTATGATGATCTTTGTTACGTCGGGCATGGAATTCTTTAATGACTTTCTGATCCTTGCATCTGTAGCCGTATCAACCGCTGAAGTTGAATCATCAAAGATGATGATCTTCGGATCCTTCAAAAGTGCCCTGGCTATGCAAAGCCTCTGCTTCTGTCCTCCGGAAACATTGCTTCCGCCCTGCTCGATATGAGTCTCATATTTTTCCGGGAAATTCTCAATGAATTCATCTGCCGATGCCATCCTGCAGGCTCTGATACATTCTTCATCAGTGGCATCGGGATCTCCCCATCTCAGGTTATCCAGGATGCTTCCCGAAAAGATATTGTTTTGCTGGAGGACGATCGCCACCCTGTTTCGCAAAACCTCCATGCTGTAGTCTCTGACATCCGCTCCGCCGACCTTTACCGAACCTTCATCCACATCATAGAGCCTGCATATGAGGCTTACCAGAGTGGACTTTGCCGATCCGGTCCCTCCTATGATTCCTATGGTCTGTCCGGACTCTATCTTCAGGTTTATATTTCTCAAAACCTTCTCGCTTGCCGTTTTATTGTAGCCGAAGCTTACATTTTCAAAGGTTATGCTGCCGTCTTTGACCGTTGTCAGCGGATCTTTGGGATCCGAAAGATCCGATTCCTCCCTGATTACCTCTGTTATCCTCTTTGCGCTTGCAGCAGACATGGTCATCATCACAAAAATGACCGAGAGCATCATGAGGTTCATGAGGATGTTCATGCAGTAGGTCAGCATGCTCATGAGCTCGCCCGTGCTCAGGCTTCCGTAAACGATCATGTTTGCCCCGAACCAGCTGATGGCCAGGATGCATCCGTATACCGTAAACTGCATGACCGGCATATTGGTGATGATCATCTTTTCCGCCCTGACAAACATACCGTACAGATTGCCCACAGCCTTTTCGAATTTCTCCTTTTCGGCATCCTCCCTGACAAAGGCCTTTACCACCCTGATGGCAGAGACGTTTTCCTGTACGGATTCATTGAGATCATCATACTTTACAAATACTTTCGAAAAATAAGATGTCACCTTCGGGATTATCATGCAGAAAAACAGCACCAGAAATATGACAGCGACCAGGTATACCAGGGCGAGTCTGGCACTGATCACAAACGACATGATCATGGCAAGTATCAGTGAAACGGGAGCCCTCATACACATGCGCAGCAGCATCTGATAGGCATTCTGGACATTTGTGACATCCGTGGTAAGCCTTGTGATGAGTCCCGGTGTTGAAAACCTGTCTATGTTTGAAAATGAAAATGTCTGGATATTGCGATACATCGCATTTCTCAGATTCATGGACAGTCCCGCTGATGCCTTTGCGGCAAATACCGCTCCCAGACATCCCGCAGTAAGAGAAACAAGGGCAAATGCCACCATGAGTGCACCTACCCTGTATATATGAGCCAGATCACCTTTTGAGACACCGTTATCTATGATATCTGCCATCAGATAGGGTATGATGGTCTCCATCAATACCTCTATGACCATAAACACCGGTGTCAGCAGCGAAGGTATCCTGAATTGTCTGATATATCCCGAAAGAGTGCTGATGCACTGCTTTGCGGTCAAGCTTTCATATGACTTTGTGACTTCTTCCATTTAAGTTCTTCTAAAGGAGCCTCCTTGCTCCATCAGCAGCATCGGCAATATAAAACGCCGCTTCAAGCCCGGTCTTTTCTCTGTACACACTGCTGATCCTTTCTTTGAATTCCTCTATCGCATCATTTTTCACGATGCTTACGGTACAGCCTCCGAAGCCGCCTCCCGTGATCCTGGAGCCTATGACCCCATTGATCTTCCATGCTTCTTCGGCAAGTACATCTATCTCACTGCAGGAGGTCTCGTAATCGTCCCTAAGCGAGATATGGGATTCGTTCATCAGTTTTCCGAAGGCTTCTATATCACCGCTCCTTAAAGCGCTCACCGCCTTTATTGTTCGCGTATTCTCATAAACAGCGTGCTTTGCCCTCTTTCTGCTCACCGGATCCTTTATATTTCCGGCCAGGCTGTCAAATTCATCGTCCGTCAGATCTCCAAGGCTCTTTATATCGGTAACAGCCTGAAGATCCTTTAACGCCTCCTCGCACTGTCTCCTTCTTTCATTGTAGGCGGAACCTGCAAGCTGGTGTTTGACATTGCTGTTTGTTATCACGATCTTTTCGGCCTTCAGGTTCAGAGGCACATATTCATAATCAAGAGTATCCGTATCAAGAAAGATCGCATTGTTCTTTTTTCCCATGGCGGAAGCAAACTGATCCATGATCCCGCACTTCATGCCGTTGAAATTGTTTTCGGAATACTGTCCTATGACAGCACATTCCGACATCGTCACATCAATGGAAAACAGATCCCTTGCGATAACGGCTGCCAGCTCCTCGATGGATGCCGAGGCACTGAGTCCCGCTCCTGCCGGCATGTCACTGATCATTACCATGTCATAGCCGCAGGGGATCTCATAACCCTTTTGCATGAAAGCCCAGAGAACACCCAGCTGATAATCATACCAGAGACCGTTGTCCTCGGGGGAAAGTCCCGTGATGTCGGCGGTGATGATCCCGTTATCGGGATAGGTCATGTTGTACCACCTGACGGTCTTGTCATTTCTCTTTCTGGCAACCCCGTAGTTTCCCATGGACAGGGCACAGGGGAAAACATGCCCCCCGTTATAGTCGGTATGCTCTCCGATCAGGTTGACCCTTCCCGGCGCGAAATATACTCTTATATCTCCTTCAGACCCGAATTTCTCCTTGAAACAGGCCATCAATTCATCTGTTACCGGCATTTATTTCCTCCTTCATGTTCACAGGCTTGTCATCAGGCTAAACAGCACAAGTATATACCTTATTCGCAGTTTTTTATTATACCATACGAAGCCCCCCATTTAAACCTCGCAGGCTTCATACCTTTAGGACAGAGGCCTCAGACATCTTTTTCTCCGAATAGATCACAAGAACATCTCCTTCTTTAAGCCTCATATCCCCTCTCGGGATCATCATGCGGTCATCCCTTCTGATCATCACGATGAAGCTTTTTCTTGAGATATCAAGGTCATCTATCCTTCTGTCGCACCAGGGGTGGCCGTAAGCAAGGATTATCTCCTTTAATTCCACCTTCCACTCGTCCTTGTAGGTCTCCGCGGCAAGTATGAGCATGTCACCGGCTTCAAGCTTCACATCTCCTGCAGGCATCAAAAAATGCTCATCTCTTTCAATCCCCGCTATGATCACATCCTTTGGAAGGTTCAGCTCCTTTATCGTCTTTTTGTTCCAAACACTTCCGGTATCGAGTTTAACTTTGATGAAGCGTATATCGGCATCCTCGGTCTCATCATTTGCATGCTTTAACATGGTATACTGCTCCACGAAGCCGGCGGAAATGATACCTGTAGGTACCGCTACGACTCCCACCCCGAGAAAGGCTATGATGGTGCCCAGAACCCTTCCAGCATATGTTATGGGGTATATGTCACCGTATCCCACCGTCAAAAGGGCTGATGCAGCCCACCAGATACCCGAAAAAGCATTTTCAAAAACATCAGGCTGGGCTTCATGCTCAACACTGTACATGCAAAGACTTGAGGCCAGCATCAGCACGAAGATGATGAACATGGATGAAAGCAGCTGCTG
>JAFSWJ010000285.1 GCA_017444545.1 Lachnospiraceae bacterium | reverse complement strand
ATCATAATTTCGATCTCTGTCATGTTCCTGCGGGAAAAGAAGCTCGATCTGATGAATCGCAGGCTTTTTTTCCGTGCGATCTGCGCATGCTTTGTCTGCCTGATCTTTGATATCCTTTCGATCATCCTGATCAATCTGGCCGTACATCACGGCTTTGATCCGTTCATCACACGGCTTGTCTGCAGGATCTACATCATGCTTCTCGTTCTCCAGGGATATTTCGGATATGTATATGCATCAACGAGCCTCCTTCCCCGTGACCAAACGTGGGCAAAATGGGTCCGTATCATCTCGCATTTCATATTCGGGACAGGTGAGTTTCTGATGCTTGTGCTGCCCATCGGATACGAAGCATACGGAAGGGTGGTGTATTCATACGGGCCTTCCACCTCTGTTGCATATATTCTTTCCGCAATTTATATCCTCTCAACCATAGTCACGGTAATAGCCTACAGAAAGGATATGCCGGGCAGGAGGATCGTGGCGATGCTCTTGTGGCAGGGGATATGGCTTCTTGCGGCAGCCATACAGTTTGTCAAACCTGACCTGCTGCTTGTGGGATTTGCATCCTCCTTTGGCATGGTCATCCTCTATATCCAGCTTGAGAATCCCAGCGAGTTTTTTGACGGATCCACAGGGCTATTTACCACAAATGCTCTCTCTGCCTATGTGCGTGATAAATACAAATACGGAAAGCGCTTTTCCATGTTCACTGCAAAGATCCATTATCTGACAAACTATGTTGATTACGCCATGGAGCAGGCCGCCGTCATGCGTACCTCACGTGCGCTCATAGCCCTGGGACCCGAGCCGGCGTTCCGTATCGATGACGACACGTTCTGTGTTGTCTATGATGACAGGGAGCGTATGTTTGAAAGGGCGGCAAATATCAAAAAGCAAAAGGACGGAGTGACCGATCTGCCTGCAAAAGGAACCTATCTGCTCATACCGGACAGTCTTGAGCTGAACGGACCGGATGAGTTTTTCCATTTTCTCCATACATATCTTGAAAGCGAACAGGAAATAACGGTGGCTGACGAGGGGCTCATACGGAAGCTTCGCGATCAGAACAGAATAAAGGAACTGATCAATGATGCCTTAAACGAGGACAGGGTGGAGGTTTTTTACCAGCCTTTTTACAATGTCAAAGAGGACCGTTTCAATGTGGCAGAGGCTCTGGTGCGTATACGCCGTGAAAACGGTGATATAGTCCCTCCCGGCGAGTTCATACCGGTTGCCGAGGAGAACGGGCAGATCATCCCCCTGGGTATAAGGGTGTTTGAAAAGGTGTGCCGGTTCCTTTCAGGCGGCGAAGCGCAAAAACTGGGGTTGGAGCAGATTGAGATCAATGTATCGGCTGCCCAGTTTGATTTTGAGAACCCTGCAAGCTTTATCTTTGATAATATAGAAAAGTATCAGGTGGATCCCCGGAGCATCAACATAGAGATCACGGAAACCGCTGCGGCAAAAAACCACGAGATCATGATCCGCAACATGAACAGGCTCATCGATAAAGGTGTGACGTTTTCTCTGGATGATTTCGGTACCGGCCGTTCAAACATTGATTACTTTGTGAACATGCCGGTAAAGATCATCAAATTTGACAATTCCTTTACAAAGGGATTTTTTGACAACGAAAAGACAAAGCATGTACTGACGGGTATGATGGATATTCTTCACAAAATGGATATGAGCATCGTTGCAGAGGGCATAGAAACCAAAGAACAGGTGGACGCGATGGAAGACCTGGGCGTGGAATTCATTCAGGGATTTTATTTTTCAAGACCCGTGCCGGAAAAGGATTTCCTAGCGTTTCTCGGTTCAAGGAATCAGATCAAATGATCACTTGTTATCCTCGTAGGTCAGGCAGGCAAGGATGCCCTGCTCTATTATCATCTTTTCAAGATCTTCGTAATTTATTTCCTGCATAGCGTACCTCCATGTAAAAGATTTTTCTCACAATGTATATATCGACAGTTTTGACTCAAAACTAAAGGAAGTACAGCATAATAAAAGAGATGGTCTTAATGGCGGGGCTTCGTTCAAGTTCCTGATCGGTAAAGCCTTCGGTTTCCAAATATTTTAATTTTTTTTT
>JAFSWJ010000284.1 GCA_017444545.1 Lachnospiraceae bacterium | reverse complement strand
TTGAAGCAAAAGTAGCTGTCCATAATAAACGCGACCCCGCCCTTGCCTGACTGGGAATTGATCCTGACAATGGGCTCGTATTCGCGGCCGATGTCGGCAGGGTCGATGGGAAGATAGGGAACCTCCCAGTAGTCCTTGCCCGATTCCTTTAACGCGCTGACGCCCTTGCTGATGGCATCCTGATGAGAGCCCGAAAAAGCGGTGAATACAAGCTTTCCGGCGTAAGGATGCCTGGGATCTATCTTCATCTTGGTGCATTTTTCGTATACTTCTATAAGCTCGTTCACATCGGAGATGTCAAGCTTCGGATCTATGCCCTGGGAGAACATGTTGTAGGCTATGTTCAATATGTCGACATTTCCCGTCCTCTCACCGTTTCCGAAAAGCGTTCCCTCAACCCTGTCGGCTCCCGCAAGAAGGGCAAGCTCTGCCGTGGCAACTCCCGTACCCCTGTCGTTGTGGGGATGGATGCTCAAAACGACATTTTCTCTCTTTGCAAGATGGGCATCAGACCACTCGATCCTGTCTGCAAAGACATTGGGTGTTGTCATCTCCACCGTTGATGGAAGATTTATGATGACCTTTTCATCACCCTTCGGATCCCATTCATTGATTACTGCATTGCAGACATCGATGGCATAGTCCGGCTCAGTTCCGGTGTAGCTTTCGGGAGAATACTCGAGTATGATCTTTCCGGGAAATGACGCCGCCTTTTCCTTGACCATACGGGTTCCCTCCACTGCAAGCTGAAGGATCTCCTCCTTGTTTTTGTGAAAGACCACCTCTCTCTGAAGGGTCGAAGTGGAATTGTAGATATGGACTATGGCGGTTTTGATCCCCTCTATTGATTCAAAGGTGCGGTCTATCAGCTCCTGCCTGCACTGGGTCAGAACCTGGATCACCACATCATCCGGGATGAGATCCTGTTTTACCAGCTCACGGAGAAAATCAAATTCGATCTGGGAGGCAGAGGGAAAGCCGATCTCTATCTCCTTGAAGCCGATCTTTGTGAGCAGTTTGAACATCTCTATCTTTTCTGAAACCACCATGGGTTCTACCAGGGCCTGATTGCCGTCACGCAGATCAACGCTGCACCATACGGGTGCCTTTTCGATCTCACGGTCCGGCCACTTCCTCTCCGGATAATCCATGACGGGATTTTTTCTGTAACGCTTGTAGTTGAGCATTTTTGGTCCTCCTTGGAAAAATAAACCTCCCCGCATCTGCGGAGAGGTAAAGAAAAGTACAGGTTTTCTATTCGCCCAGGCCGTTTTCGACTGCAGCTACAAGGGACGCAAGGGCTTCCTCCTCGTCCTCGCCTTCGCAGACAAACTCGATCTCATCTCCGCATTTAACGCATGCTCCGAGCACGCTCAGCACACTCTTTGCATTGGCAGTATTGTCCTTGAACCTGAAGGTTATGAGGGACTTGAACTGCATTGCTTCCTTGCATAGGATGCCGGCGGGACGCAGGTGCAGGCCTGTAGGGTTTTTGATCACTATCTTCTGACTAACCATCTTAAAGTAACCTCTAAAAAATCATTCAGGTAATTATACTACTATATCCCATATAATTCAAGTTCCTGCCCCTGCACTCGTACATGAGTTCTCCCGGGGACGCTTCCGCTCGCTCATCACGCAGCGGTGCAAACCTCGCTGAGGAACGCTCGGTAGCACCGGCGCTCTTCGAACGCCCCGTGAGAATCTCATGTCTCGCTTCGGGGCTTGAGTTTACATCCGGCAATTAACCGATGTCACTCTTCCGTAGTATCAGGAGGGACTGCGTCTCCTTTGTGCAGCACCACCTTGACGGGACTTTGCACGGTACCGCCATAGATTCCCTCCGGATAGGTGAAGTTCACGGTGGCATCGTATACACCCTCTGTCCATTCGGTGAGACCATGCGCCAGGGCGACCTCATGCAGATCCACCTTGCCGGTGATCATGGCAGGATTGATGCCTGCAAGCGTTGTCGCAAGACCCTTTACCGATGTCACGACATTTTCCCCGGATCCCGTCACATAGGCTGTCATTCCCTCGGGGATATTTTCGATGGTAATGTTTGACACGGGTACCTCCACATTGATCTCGGTCAGAGGCTGGATCTCTATGGCCACATCAGATATCGCTTTTTCGGAAGAGGCCGACGCAATGCTGACTCCGCCCGGCAGATATCTTTTGATGTCTATCTTTGCATTCACGTTGCTTTCGGCGCCCGTTATATCTATCGCCGTGCCGGGAACATCGATATAATCAACTCCCGAAAGATCCGATGCGGCACCGGTGATGTCTATATTTTCCACTGAAGCTATGATATTGCCCGTTGCGGCAAAGCCGTCCGCCGGTATTCCCGTATAGCCGTAGGATACGGGGACGTTCTTGTTTGCCCATATGGCAACACTGACCGAGGAATCCGTCCTTGAAAGCTCCAGATCTCCGGTATCCACTGCGTCACCCGAGGCATCATAGAATTCTATCTTTGATTCCGTGCGGATATCCCTCGTCATTCCCTGTACGGAGACCTTTATCACCGCCCTGTCTATGGAATTGACCACGGATTCCGGTCCTGCCACATTGACGATATTATTATTTACGACCACGGTCCCTACGGAGTAGCCGTCGGGAACCTCTCCCGTGATCTCGGCCTCTATGCCAAACTGCTTTTCGCCCAGATCCTCCACAGTGACCCTGGCATAGGTGGTACGCGGAGTGATGCTCGTGATCTTGTCCGAGTATCTGGTGGCCTTCACCGTGATGGGAACCCTGCCGTCCGCATAATCCTCAAGATCTATGGAAGCGGTGAAATTGTCCTTTGAAAGCCGGTTCAGGATAGCCCTCTCGGCACGGACACTGATGCTCACCGTCTTGCTTGAATCGTCAACCTCAAAGGCCTTGCCCTCCCTTTCCATGAAGGAGGCGTTTTCCACACTCACGGGGATACCGATGAAGACCTGCGTCCTCAGGGGGTTGTCTATCCCGACCACGACTATCCATATGAGGAGGCCTGCCAAAAGTGAGATGATCTTCAGGCCCAGGTTGTTTACCAGTTTTTTTGAAAGACCGGTCAGAAAGCTCATACCTTGGACCTCCCTTTCCATATCCTGAATTTCTTTTCATCCAGTATCTTTTCCTGAAGGGTCTCAAGCTTTTCCCTGAGGAGTTCCGGATCAACATTCCGGTAGAGCTCTCCCTCATAGGCGATGGAAACCCTGCCCGTCTCCTCGGAAACGATGACGGTCAGAGAGTCCGTGACCTCGGATATGCCGACGCCGGCCCTGTGCCTGGTGCCCAGCTCCTTTGAAAGAGCCATGTTGTCCGAAAGGGGCAGGTAACAGGTTGCCGAAAGGATCCTGTTGCCCTCTATGATCACCGCTCCGTCGTGGAGGGGAGTATTATGCTCAAATATATTGATGAGAAGCTGGTTTGAGACTACGGAGTCCACCTCGATGCCGGTCCTGACAAATTCCGTCAGGGGATCGTTGTGGGCCACGACTATGAGGGCTCCGGTCTTTGCCTTGCCCATTTCAAAACTCGCCTTTATTATCTCGTTTATCGTATGGTCGGAAAACCTCTCGCTCAAAGATCCCGAAGGATTCAGTGAAATGACTGAGGAGAGCAGGTTTTTGCGCCCCAGAAGATCCAGGGCTTTCCGAAGCTCCGGCTGAAAGATGACTATGAGAGCCGTGATGGCAACGCTCAGGGCATTCCGCACAAGCCACAGGATGGTAGTCATCTGGAAGATATAGGCCAGCATGATGAAAAGGAAGATCACAATGATCCCCTTCAAAAGCGACCAGGCCCTGGTATCCCTGATCCACACCATGAGCTCATAGACAACAAAGGCTATGATCAGGATCTCAATATAATCCGTCAGGACCATCTTTGGTATGGAGTCGATCGATATGTATTTTTGAACGAGAGAAAAGATCCGTTCCATTTACTATCCTTTGTAATCGCGCGACTTGATCTTTGGTACTGCTTTGACGTAGTAATAATACTCGTCGTCCTCAAACTGCACTCTTTCGGTCTTTTCATAATCAACCGTGAAGATGAAGAACTTGACGACAAAGGCGATGAGCATTGCAAAAAGGCTTCCAAATATCAGACCGCCTCCGCTGATCTTTGCCCCTGTCTTTGATGCGGCTATGGCAACCACCAGAATATCCGTGAGAGTCCCTGCAAATATCGCCACGGGCCATGCATATTTGAAATAAAATCTCTTGATCACGTTTACCACGATCACCGTTGCCGAAAAGCCGATGACCATGACCATCATTTCTTTGTTTTTGAGCATCCCGTCCAGGATGAACCTGAATCTCGCTACCGTGTTTTCATCTGCCATCCCGGTTATGACCGTGTAGTTTTCCGACAGATATCCTATGACATAATAAGAGATCACGCCGCAGGAGACCGATATGGCGGAAAGCGGAGTCCCGACGAGGCCGAAAACAAGCGGCATCAGATAGGGAACCTTGAAGAAAAAGCAGAGCGGAGTGAGAAGCACCGCCAAAGTATCCTTCGGGCTGTATCTGTAGTAAAGCAAAAACATCAGGAAAAACAGCACCGTCACTATGACCGCACATTCAAGGCTGACACCGTAGGAATGGGCAGCTGTGAACAGTGCCGCAAAAAACACTATGATATTTGCGGGAAGGAAGGAGCAGAGCAGGGAAATGATCAGAACTACAGGCATGCTCTTCAGTCTTTCCATGTATCCCAGGCTTCCGTTTATCGAAAGCAGAACGATCAGGCACAGGAGAAACCGGAGCACGGATCTGATGTATCCGTCAAACCTTCCGAAGAAACCCTTTATCGTATCTCTGATGTATAAAAGCTGTTCCATGATATCCTTTCACATCTCTTCCAGTTTTCTGAGGGCAGCATTGTAGTTTTTCAGGCTTTTTCTCGCCTTGTCATAGCGAAAGGAATAGACTACATATGATATGAGGGCAGATATACCCACAAAAGCGATGTAATATGTCAGCACTCCCCTCCCCGTCTCTATGAGATCCATGCTGTAGACCTCCTGCAGGAGATTGTCCACATTGTAATAAATGTAAATCCCGAGAAGCATGGCAAAGGCGATGGTCGAGCTGACGACCGATTTCACAACATTGAGTATGACATAATCACTCCTGAAAAAATGACAGATCCTGAGGGCCTTTTTTCCCTCCTCCTGCTCAAAGGATGCCATCCTCGTCATGAGCATTATTTTTTCCGAATCAATATCCTTCATATCGCGCTTCCCGTAGCGATCGTGAAAAAGCAGACCTTTTTCACTCCCGCCTCCTTCAAAACCCTCGCTATCTCGCTGATGGTAGCGCCGGTCGTATAGATGTCATCAATGACCATAATCGTCTCTAATTCTACAACATTCCCTGCTATTTTGAAAGCCTTTTTCAGATTTTTCTGCCTTGCGATGCGCCCCAGTTCCTTTTGTGCAACGGTGGTTTTTTCCCTGATCAGGATGTCATCTCTGAGGGGTATGCCGGTCAGATATGAAACCCGGTCAGCTATGAGTTTTGCCTGATTGTAGCCGCGTTTCCTGAGTCTTTCACGGCTTACCGGAACCGGGACTATGGCATCAAAGTGCGTCTGCTTCATGCTCTTTGCAAAGTGCCTGACAAGCTCTGTCCCGAAATACCAGGCATATTCTCTTTTATTATCATATTTGAGGGAAGACAGGGAATGCTTTAACAGATCGTCATAGATGAAAAGTGAACGGCCCCAGTCAAAGGGGCGGGCAGATCTTTTGCAGGCAGTACAGAACTCGGCGCCGGGATCTGCCAGTGGCTTTCCGCACTTTAAGCAAAAGTCATTTCCGACATACTGCAGCTTTGAACGGCAGCTTTCGCAGGGCTCTTTGCTTCCAAAGACGAGCACCCCGTCACAAAAGGGACACCGCCTCGGGAAAACGATATCCGGCAGCATCTGCAAAAGTCCCGGGATCTTCAAAGGCCGCCTGTTTTTATTATGCTTCATGGTATCATCTTCATCTCCTTTAATCTCTCCCTGAGGCCGGTGTATCTTTTCAGCTCGGAGGTGTTGTCTATCATGCTTTTGACCGTGTCTGAGGAACCCATGATCACCACGCAGTTTTTTGCCCTTGTGACCGCGGTGTACAGCAGGTTTCTGTTTAATAAGACCGACGGGCCGTTTATCACCGGTATGATCACCGCCGGATATTCGCTTCCCTGAGACTTGTGGATCGTGATGGCGTAGGCAAGCTCTATCTCATCAAAGAGGGCGTTTGTGTAGACGACGGTCCTGCCATCCTCAAAGCGCACTATGATCTGGGAGGAGGAAATGCTGACTATCCGGCCGGTGTCGCCGTTAAAGACTCCCTTTCCCGTTTCTATGACGATGCCGTTTTTGCCGGTTATCTCCCATTCAAGATCGTAATTGTTTTTGATCTGCATCACCTTGTCGCCCATCCTGAAGATACCGTCGTTTGTCTCCGTTTCCCATCTTCCCTTTTCCGGGGGGTTCAGGAT
>JAFSWJ010000283.1 GCA_017444545.1 Lachnospiraceae bacterium | reverse complement strand
GAGAGATTCTGGGCAAAGGGAATGGAGCAGGACAAGATCAATGCCTACATGACCCTCTACACCTGCCTGACTGACATCTGCCGCGCGGCAGCTCCCATGGTGCCCTTCATGACCGAGGAGATCTATCAGAACCTGGTGCGTTCCGTAGACAAAGACGCTCCGGAATCCATCCATCTGACTGATTATCCCGCGGCTGATGAGAGCGTGATAGATGAGACCCTCATGAGGGATATGGATGAGGTTCTCGATATAGTGGTATACGGAAGGGCTGCAAGGAATGCCTGCAATATCAAGAACCGCCAGCCCATAGCAAAGATGTATGTGAAGGCGGAAAACAAGCTGTCTGACTTCTATATTGATATAATAGCCGACGAGCTCAATGTGAAGGAAGTGGAGTTCTCCGACGATGTGAGGAGCTTTACCACCTACAATTTCAAGCCGCAGTTAAAGACGGTCGGACCCAAATACGGAAAGGTCCTCGGAAAGATAAAGGAGATCCTTTCAGGTCTTGACGGCAATGCCGCCATGGATGAGCTTGAGGCAAAGGGCGAGCTGAAGTTTGATGCCGACGGCACTGAGGTGGTACTGACAAAGGACGATCTGCTCATAGAGATGACGAGCAAAGAGGGCTTTGTGGAGCAGTCGGATAATAAGATCACAGTGGTGCTTGACACAAACCTCACGGAAGAGCTGATCGAGGAGGGTTTTGTAAGGGAGCTCATCTCAAAGATCCAGAACATGAGAAAGGAAGCAGGCTTTGAGGTGATGGACAGGATCACGGTCTATTCCGAAGGAAACGAAAAGCTTGCAGGATATCTGGAAAAGAATTCCGGCTTTGTATTAAAGGAAGTAATGGCTGAAAAGATAGTTTCGGGAAGTACAGACGGATATACGAAGGAATGGGATATTAACGGACAGAAAGTGACACTCGGAGTAAAGAAAAATTCCTGAAGGAGGGAGCGAGATGTTGATCAACCAGACTTTTGACAAGGAAGCTTTCAAAAAGGCGGTCAAGGAAAATGTGAAGGTCCTCTACAGAAAGAATCTGAATGAGGCATCACCCCAGCAGGCCTATGAGGCTGTGTGCTACACGGTGAAGGATACCATCATCGAAAAGTGGATGCAGACACAGAAAGCCTATGAAAAGGAGGATCCGAAGACGGTCTACTACCTTTCCATGGAATTCCTGATGGGAAGGGCACTCGGAAACAATCTCATAAATCTGTGTGAGTACAATGAGGTAAAAAAGGCTCTCCATGAGCTGGACCTTGATCTCAACATGATAGAGGATCAGGAGCCTGATGCGGCTTTGGGAAACGGAGGTCTGGGAAGACTTGCGGCATGTTTCCTTGATTCCCTTGCGACATTGGGATACAGCGCATACGGCTGCGGTATCAGATACCGTTACGGAATGTTCAAGCAGAAGATCAGGGACGGATACCAGATGGAGGTTCCCGATGACTGGCTAAGAGAGGGAAATCCCTTTGAGCTGCGCAGGAGGGAATATCAGAAGGAAGTTAAGTTCGGCGGCTACGTGAGAGTCGAGACCGGAGAGAACGGAAGGAATAAATTCATCCAGGAAGGCTGCCAGTCAGTCATGGCCGTGCCCTATGACATGCCCATCGTCGGTTACGGGAACGGCATAGTAAATACCCTTCGTATCTGGGATGCCGAGCCGGTGGAATGCTTCCAGCTTGATTCCTTTGACAAGGGTGATTATCACAAGGCTGTCGAGCAGGACAACCTGGCGCGCAACATCGTAGAGGTCCTCTATCCCAATGATAATCATTATGCGGGAAAGGAACTCCGTCTCAAGCAGCAGTATTTCTTCATTTCGGCATCCGTACAGGAGGCAGTTGAAAAATACATGCGCAAGCATGATGATGTGAGGAAGTTCTACGAAAAGAACGTATTCCAGCTCAATGATACACATCCCACGGTTGCAGTGGCGGAACTCATGAGGATACTCATGGATGACTATGGTCTGACCTGGGATGAGGCATGGGCGGTCACCACAAAGACCTGTGCATATACAAACCACACGATCATGTCGGAGGCTCTGGAAAAGTGGCCCATGGAGCTTTTCTCCAGGCTCCTGCCCAGGATCTATCAGATCGTCGAGGAGATAAACAGGAGATTCTGTCTCGAGATAGCCGCAAAGTATCCCGGAGATCAGGAAAAGATCCGCAAGATGGCCATCATCTACGACGGACAGGTGAGGATGGCAAATCTTGCCATCTGCGCAGGCTTCTCAGTAAACGGCGTGGCAAGGCTTCACACCGAGATCCTCAAAAAGCAGGAGCTTCGCGACTTCTATGAGATGATGCCCGAAAAGTTCAACAACAAGACAAACGGCATCACGCAGAGGAGATTCCTGCTTCACGGAAATCCCCTGCTTGCAGACTGGGTCACGGACCATGTCGGAAACGACTGGATCACCGACCTGTCAAAGATAAAGGGTATCAAGGTCTATGCCGATGACAGGAAGGCACAGAGCGAGTTCATGAACATCAAGTTCAAGAACAAGGAAAGACTTGCAAAATACATCATGGATCACAACAATGTTGCGGTAGATCCCAGATCCATCTTTGATGTACAGGTGAAGAGGCTTCACGAATACAAGAGGCAGCTTTTGAACATCCTGCATGTCATGTATCTGTATAATAAACTCAAGGCCAATCCGGATATGGAGTTCTATCCCAGGACCTTTATCTTTGGTGCAAAGGCGGCAGCGGGATACAGGAATGCGAAGCTGACGATCAAGCTCATCAACTCCGTGGCGGATGTGGTAAACAATGACGCTTCCATAAAGGGAAAGATCAAGGTTGTCTTCATCGAGGATTACAGGGTATCAAATGCGGAGATGATCTTTGCCGCTGCTGATGTATCCGAGCAGATATCAACCGCATCAAAGGAAGCATCAGGAACCGGAAACATGAAGTTCATGCTGAACGGCGCGCTGACCATCGGTACCATGGACGGAGCAAATGTCGAGATGGCCGAGGAGGTCGGAGCGGAGAACATGTTCATCTTTGGTCTGTCATCCGATGAGGTCATAGACTATGAGAACAACGGCGGCTACAATCCCATGGATATCTTTAATAATGACCAGGAGATCCGCGAGGTACTGATGCAGCTCATAAACGGATTTTATTCCAAGAACGATCCCGAGCTTTTCAGGGATCTGTACAATTCGCTGCTGAACACCCAGGTCACAAGCCGTGCCGATACCTACTTCATACTGAAGGATTTCAGGTCCTATGCGGCAGCCCAGGAAGAGGTTGAAAAGGAATACAAAAATACTCAGGAATGGGCAAGGAAGGCAATATTGAACGTGGCTTCAAGCGGCAAGTTCTCATCGGACAGGACCATAAAGGAATACGTGGACGAGATCTGGCATCTTGACAAGGTAAGACTCAGAAAGAAGTAAGACCGGCTGCGTTCCTGCTTCAAAATAATAAAGTATAGAGGAATAAATATGTCTGCAACTGTTGATAACTGTATAAAGGTAAGGGGAGAAGGAGTATTCATCAAAGACGGTCTCACTGTTTTGGAGGATACATCATCGTATAATAAGGACGAGGCCACAAAGGGTACCATAGCCTACGGGATCTTAAAGGATCACAATACCTCGTCCGATATGGAGGATCTGAAGATAAAGTTTGACTGTCTGACCTCCCATGATATCACCTTTGTGGGGATCATACAGACAGCCAGGGCTTCGGGACTTGAGAAATTCCCGCTTCCCTATGTTCTCACCAACTGCCACAATTCACTCTGCGCAGTGGGAGGCACCATAAACGAGGATGACCATGTATTCGGTCTGTCCGCGGCAAGGAAGTACGGAGGAGTGTATGTACCTCCCCACCAGGCGGTCATACACCAGTACGCCAGGGAAATGCTCTCCGGCTGCGGAAAGATGATACTGGGATCCGATTCCCATACACGCTATGGAGCCCTGGGCACCATGGCAGTGGGAGAAGGCGGAGGAGAGCTTGTAAAGCAGCTTTTGTCCCAGACCTACGATATCAAAAGACCGGAGGTCGCGGCTATATATCTGACGGGAGAGGTTCCCTTTGGAGTGGGTCCCCAGGATGTGGCCATAGCCCTCATCGGAAAGCTTTTTGAAAAGGGCACGGTCAAGAACAAGGTCATGGAATTCATCGGACCGGGAGTGAAAAAGCTGTCGGCTGACTTCCGTATAGGCATAGATGTCATGACCACGGAGACCACCTGTCTTTCATCCATATGGCAGACGGACGAGGCAGTACGGGAATGGTACGACATACACGGAAGAAAAGATGAATACAAAGAACTGAAACCTGCAGATATTGCTTATTATGATGAGCTTGTGACTGTCGATCTGTCAAAGCTGAAGCCCATGATAGCAATGCCCTTCCATCCTTC
>JAFSWJ010000282.1 GCA_017444545.1 Lachnospiraceae bacterium | reverse complement strand
TGAACAGACTCATGCTCTTAAAGGAAAACGAACATCTGGAAACAGGTTTTTATACGAAGGCATTTCCTGAGGCTGCCCCGGTATACGGATTTGCAGAGCTTCATTCAAACAAAAAGGGCAGCGGTGAGTATAACAGTGCGCTGATATCAGTCTCCTTCAGAGAGGGAGCAGCGAAGGAAAAATCAGGTTCTCTCCACGACACAAAGGATCCGGAGGATCCCTCCTACTGGAACATAGTGCCGACACAGTACAAGCTTTTTCATTTCTTTGCCGCCATGTCGGAGGATCTGATGCACACGGCCGATGTGGCAAGAAAGGCCAACAAGGCAAAGACTGATTTTCTCTCAAATGTATCTCATGAGATCAGGACACCGATCAATGCGATCCTTGGCATGGACGAGATGATCCTGCGTGAAACGGATGAGGAAAATGTAAAGGAATATGCGCACAACATCGAAGATTCCGGAAAGCTCCTGCTGGGACTCATAAACGATCTTCTTGATACGGCACGGATAGAGTCCGGAAAGATGGAGATCATCCCGGTAAAATACGATCTTTCATCCACATTGAACGATATAGTGAACATCGTCACTCCGAAGGCGGATTCAAAGGGACTGGAGCTTTCGGTAAATGTCAATCCCGAGATCCCGCATGCTCTCAAGGGTGATGAGACCAGGATAAAACAGTGTGCCATAAATGTTCTCAACAACGCCGTGAAATACACGCAGTCAGGCAGCGTGAAGCTTTCGGTGGATTTCAGGAAGCAGGGTGAATCCGCCATCGATCTTTTGATCAGCGTGGCAGACACGGGTATAGGGATCAAAAAGAAGGATCTGGAAAAGCTCAACAGGCCCTTTGAGAGACTTGATGAAAAAAAGAACTACGGAGTTGAGGGAACGGGTCTGGGTCTTTCCATCGTAAACAGCTTTTTGAAGCTCATGGATTCGCGTCTTGATGTTCAAAGCGAGTACGGGAAGGGATCTGTCTTTTCGTTTGCCGTCAGGCAGGAGGTGACGGACTGGGAGGTCATGGGGGACATCAGCGCCGCAAGACGGAAGGCCGGCACGGAAAAGGAGGCTTATCGTGAAAGCTTCCATGCTCCCGACGCGTCTATCCTGGTGGCGGATGATACGGAGATGAATCTCATAGTCATCACCTCTCTTTTGAAGAATACGAAAGTAAAGATAGATACGGTTCCGGGCGGCGAGGAAGCGCTGACGATGGCGCAGATGAAAAAGTATGACATCATCTTCATTGACCAGCAGATGCCGGGGATGAAGGGCATAGATGTGCTTAAAAAGTTACGCGCAAAAAAGGGACCGAACCGTGATACTGTCTGTGTGATCCTCACGGCAGACGCGGTAAGCGGTGCGAGAGAAAAGTATATCTCACAGGGCTTTGATGATTATATCTCAAAACCGGTGAGCGGTCCCGCTCTTGAAAAGCTCGTAAAAAAACATCTGCCGGATGAAAAGATCAAAAGTCCCGACGAAGAAAAAAAGCAGGAGACTCCAAAGCCTCATGACAGCAAAAAGGCTTTTTTGGAACGACTTCAGGGGATAGAAGAGATCGATTATGGATCGGCGCTTAAAAATGCAGGCTCCGGAGAGACTCTTGCAGAGCTTGCAGGATCCTTTGCACGTACCGGAAGCGAGAATCTGAAGCTTCTGGAAAAACTCATCGATGACCGGAACATCGAGGATTTCACGGTCAGGGTCCATGCCGTAAAGAGCAGCGCAAAGATAATGGGTGATGAAGCCCTTTCCAAAAAGGCCCGCGCTCTTGAGGAGCTGGGTAATAAAAACGATGTTGACGGTATCAGGGCAGCTTTCGACGATTTTATCTCAGACTACGAGACTCTGGTCGGAAAGCTGGCGGAATGCGAAAAGATCCTTGAGGACAGAAAGAATGAGGAACTGCCGGAGATTTCCGATGAAGACCTTTCTGATTATCTTCACAGGATGACCCTGCTGATCGATGAATTTGAATATGATGAGGCGCTGATGATAGCGGGGGTACTGCTTGATCACGACCTGAAGGACAGGAGAGAGGGTATAGAAAAAATAAGGACCGCCCTTGAGGATTTTGACGGAGAAAGGGCGGCAAGACTGATCAAAGAACTGAGGTGAAAAAGGTGTGTCAAAAATTACTGTTTTTTGACATGGACGGTACGCTTTGGGATTACAGAAACTTCATTCCCGAAAGCACGGTAAAAGCAATTAAGCTTGCACAGAAAAAAGGCCACAAGGCCTTCATAAATACGGGAAGGAGCAGATCCTTCATCAGGGAGAAAAATCTGCTGGACATAGGCTTTGACGGGATAGTTTCAGGCTGCGGTACGATGATAGAATATGAAAACAAGGTTGTAAGCTCGCGCTTTTTTCCCGTTGAAGAGATAGACAGGATCCTTGAAGTGACAAAGAGATATGATTTCAAACTGATCATCGAGGGAACAAAGTGTCTGTATGCGG
>JAFSWJ010000281.1 GCA_017444545.1 Lachnospiraceae bacterium | reverse complement strand
TTCCCGGGTAGCTTTTTATAATGACAGATGCGGCTCCGAACCTGTAGACAAGCTCCTTTACGTTTTCGACATAGGAAATATCATCTCCCGTCGAGGCCATGTTGAACCAGTAGGAATTCTGCATATGTGCCACACTGTTGTAGGCAAGGTCAGGGGTAACTTCACTTACGGTATAGGCGCTGTCCCTGAAGGGAAGATCCTCCTGGTTTCTCACTGAGGTCCATGAGGCAAGGCTCCAGTTGGTGAAGAAATTGTTGCCGCCCTTGTTATAATAGGTAGCATAGGATGGCACTATGATGGTCTCATCGCTGACCGTGCCTCCCAGAGGATCTGTCTGATGATGATAAAAGAAGTATCCGATCTGATCCTCCGAATAGCGAACGCTTCGCGGGGCAAGTCTGTTTTTTATCATGGAGACTTCCGCAAGAAGCGCTGCAGAAAAGGCCCAGCAAAGCGATGAATTGCCCTGATGCCTCAAGGAATCGGGCAAAAGCCCCTCCGCCACGCCGTTGTAGGATACGGCATAGCCCGGTATGTCAGAGCCTGCGGACTGTATGCCATGTGACATGATGGATGCAGTCCCGTTCTTCCCTGCATCCTCCCCCTCCGATACAGGAGTTTTGAACTCCTCAAGCGGCTCGGGATTTTCTATCTCGATATCATCATCAAAGGCTCCGAAGGGGATGTTCTCTGCCGGTTCACCAGTGACAGTATCTGCGGAAGCCGCAGGATTTGAATTTATGTCAACCGGTTCATTAATTGAAACAGGGGCATTCCCCTCCGCATCGGAAGGCTCATTATCAGAGACGGTACCGGTCTCCTCCGTACCGGACGGCTCGTTATCAGAGACGGTTTGTATTATGTCAACCGGTTTTTCCTCTGCTCCGTAAGCAAATGAAAGGGGATGGGCCGTAAAGATGATAATAAAAGACAGCAAAAAAGAAACCACCTGTTTCACATGTTTCTTTTTGCTGCTGTGTACTTTTGACATATTATGTTACCTTATTTGAAAACCACCTCTCTCTGGATCTGAAAGCTGACCAGAAAGAGGATACTGTCGACTACTACCTTTATGACAGTCTCATTGATGTGTGTGACCCTGAAGAGCAGTGTCACCAAAAGTGCGCTCAAAGCCAGCTGGCATACGGCCAGAAGCGCGTATTTTGCCGCATTTTTTATTATGCCGGTCTTTGCGTGGAACACGGCCTTCCTGTTGACCAGGAAATTCCAGGCCGCGGATATGATACGCGCAAGCACCGTGGAGATGAGGATGTATCTCTCCCCCTCTCCAAAGGGTGTTATGAAAAGCTTTACAAAAAGAGTAAATAGAATTATGTCAACCAAGAAGGAAGACAGGGATGCAAAGATGAATCTGCCAAACTGTGCGTAGATCTTTATCGAATCCGTAAGAGGATTGAAATGGGATCCCCTGTTTTCTTCAATATATATGGTCTTTATCGGGACCTCTGTGATGGGGATGTCCTCTTCTTTGCACAGGAGGATCTGCTGCATCTCGTATTCGTAGCGCTCACCCTTTGTGTTCACAAAGGTCTCTATCAGATCCTGGGGAACGGCCCGAAGTCCGGTCTGGGTGTCGCTAAGGGATATGCCGCAGAACAGCTTCATCACCGACCTTGTGATGGTGTTTCCGTAATAGCTTTTGAAGGGCACGCCCTCCTCTTTGAAATTCCTGCAGCCAAAGATGACGCTGCCGGGATTTTCGATCATGGCTTTTGCGCAGGCGATGGTATCCTCCACCGAATGCTGTCCGTCGGAATCGACGGTCACAACTCCCGGCGAATCCGGATAGGTGTTCCTGATGAAATTGAGACCGGTCTTGATGCCCCGTCCCTTTCCCATGTTCACACAGTGACGCAGAACATCGCAGCCCAGTTCCTTTGCTTCATCAAAGAAATGCCTGTATTCCTCCGCCGAGCCGTCATCCACGCAGACTATATGCAAAAAGCCTCCATCCCTGAGGTTTTTGATGAGATTGATCATCTTTTCATCGGGGTTCAACGAGGGGATCAGTATGACGGTTTGTGTTATGTCAACTTCTTTTCCGGACAAGTGTTTCCTCCGTTTCAGCCTTTGTTAAAATATTCGACACCTTCGGACATAAAACCGGTGATGCTGTCCACAAGGATTTCAATGTCGCAGCTGTCCTCATTTATTACCCAGTCAACACAGGTATCAAGTACCGATGCGAGGATGCAGGATACCAGGATTTTCCTTTCGGGCTGCCTGATGTTTGTAAACTCCTCCGTAAGGCACTCCTTCAGCCTGCTTTTCAGTTTTTCGTGAAGTCTTGCCCCGTCATTTTTTTCAAAAAGGATCCGAAGCCTGTCCCTGTACATTTCCATGTCCGAGGCTATAACTTTCACCATCGGCCTGAGGTTTTCCATCAGGTTGCTGTCCGCAGCTCCTTCGACAAGTGTTTTCAGACGGTTGATGATCTGCTCCTCGACACAGTCTCCCAGATCCTTTATGTCGCTGAAATAGGCATAAAAGGTACCCCTGCTGATGTTTGCTTCGTTTATTACATCGGTGACCGTTATCTTGTTAAAGGGCTTTGAAAACAGCAGTGAATGATACGCGTCCTCTATGGCCTTTCTTGTTCTTATTACATCGCTTCTCTGTGACCTGCTTCTTTCTTTTCTCGTAACCATGATGTCCTCCCAAAGATGTTCTTATTATCCTGCTATAAAAAACCCGGGGCGTCGCCCCGGGCTTTCGTAAGTCCGTAGTATTTATTATTTCTTCTTGTTTACTGTATCCTTCAGAGCCTTGCCTGCCTTGAACTTTGCTACCTTTGCAGCAGGGATCTTGATCTCAGCGCCGGTCTGAGGGTTCTTGCCCTTTCTTGCAGCTCTCTTGGAAACCTCGAAGGTTCCGAAGCCTACAAGCTGAACCTTGCCGCCCTTCTTGAGCTCAGCACCTGTAACATCAACGAAAGCATTGAGTGCCTTTGTGGCGTCAGCCTTTGAAAGTCCGCTCTCCTTTGCGATAGCTTCAACAAGTTCTGTCTTATTCATGTTTTTTTCTCCTTTTTTTCTTAAATCTTTCCCTTTCAAGGGATATCAACAATGCGATTATAACAGATAAATCCGATAAGTAAAACCTTTTTTTGCTTATTTTGGGGATTTTTTTGGATTTTTTTCAATACAAGCGTTGATTTTATGCGTTTTTTGCCGATATAATGGATAAGAATGATAATATCGGCTGCGGCATGGACGCCGTTTTTATTACCCGAAACAGGGTGATGATCATAAGGAGTGTGATGATATGTCAAGGATCAACAACGATTACTCGAACCTGTTCTCTTCCTTCGGGGCATCCGTGAACAATTCAGGTTCCGGAAATACCCTCGAGAGTCTCTACGGTGATTATTCCAGCATCAAAAACGGATCGTACGGCAAGCTTTTGAAGGCTTACTACGCAAAGCAGGAAAAGACCTACAGGGCTGAGGAGGCTGATGATAATAAGGGCGTGTACACACGGGTGAAGGGTAATGCCGCCGCGCTTGCAAAGGATGCGGATGCGCTGACCTCTTCCTCGCTCTACGCAAAGGGATCCTTCAAGGTTACCAAAAAGGACGGGACCACGGAGGATTCTGATTATGATATGGACAGGATCTATGAGAAGGCGTCTGCTTTTGTAAAAAGCTACAATTCCACCATCAACGCCGGTGCAGCTATCGACTCGGGCGCCGTATCAACCAGGACTTTGAGCCTCGTGCAGTTGACCTCAAAGAACAAAAATCTGTTAAAGAGTGTCGGGATATCACTTTCAAATGACGGGAATCTTTCAATAGATGAGGATAAGTTCAAGACTGCGGACATCAATTCGATAAAGAGCCTGTTCTCGGGAACCGGATCCTACGCGGATGCAGTCGCGAACAAGGCCAATGTGATCTCTTCGCTTGCGGACAATAAGCTTTCGTCATATTCACAGTACAATTCGTCAGGATCCATCGACAAAGGCTCAGCCGGAAGCTTCATAAACGATTATCTGTAATATTTAATAACACCGGTGTGGGACAGGGGTGCTAAACGTCTGGTAGACGTTTGTCCAGCACCGACCGGAGCGGAGCGGAGACCGTTTCTCTGTCCCACACTGGTGTTATTTTTTGAGCATTTCTTCCATGGTGTGCCAGCCGAGGACTGCGCATTTGACTCTGGCGGGCATATGTGAGATATCCTTGAGGGCACCGGCCTCGTCGAGGTCGTCGATCTCGTCCTGCGTGGCCTTTCCCTGGATCATGTTCATGAATTCACCGCAGAGCTCCATGGCTCTCTCTTTTGTTTCCCCTATGACGAGGTCAAGCATTATGTCAACTGAAGCCTGGGATATGGCACAGCCTGCACCCTGAAAGCTGCCGTCTTCTATTATTCCGTCAGGCGAAACCTTCAGCTGTAGAAAGATGTCGTCACCGCAGGTGGGATTCTTTCCTTCAAGCATCAGTGTCGCGCCCTCAGTCTCTCCCTTGTGAAAGGGATGCAGGTTGTGTTCGTTTAATACCTGCCCGTATACGGATTCAAGACTCAAGTCCGAGCCACCTCCTCACATTCAGTGTTTTTTCAATAAATGTATCCACGTCCTGCTCATCATTATACAGATAAATACTGGCCCTGGCGGTGGACTGCACCCCGAGGTAGTCCATGAGCGGCTGGGCACAGTGGTGTCCCGCCCTGATATTGACGCCGTCCGCATCGAGGATGCTGGCTATATCGTGGGGATGGACACCATCCATGGTGAAGGATACGATACCGTTATGTTTTTTGGGATCCTTTGAGCCCTGGATGTGGATATGGGGAGATCTTGACAGTCCCTCAAATATCCTTTCACAAAGCTCATCCTCTGTCCTTCTGATCTCTTCAAAGCCTGTATTATTGATATATCTGATGGCTGCGGCAAGACCGTACGCGCCTGCAGCATTTACCGTTCCGGCCTCAAATTTGTGGGGGATCTGCGCATAGGATGCCCCCTTCAGGGTCACGTTTTCTATCATCTCGCCGCCGGTCAGGAAGGGCGGCATCTTTTCAAGAAGCTCTCTCCTGCCGTAAAGCACTCCTATGCCCATGGGACCCATGAGCTTGTGTCCGGAAAACGCAAAGAAATCTGCTCCCAGTTCATTTATGTCAACCTTCATATGGGGAGCCGACTGTGCTCCGTCCACCACCACCACTGCACCGAACCTGTGGGCCCTATCTGCGATCTTTCTGACAGGATTGACGCAGCCCAGCACGTTTGACACGTGTCCTATGGCAACGAGTCCCGTCCTGTCGTTGATCTTTGTCATTATCTCATCATCGGAAAAACTGCCCTCTTTATCAGGCTCGAGATACTGGAGCTTTGCCCCTGTCTTTGCAGCCGCCATCTGCCACGGGAGCAGGTTCGAATGGTGTTCCATAACAGTTGTTACTATCTCATCTCCCGGCTTCAGGAAGCTCATCGCATAGCTGTAGGCCACAAGATTCAGGGATTCGCTGGTATTTCTCGTAAATATTATCTCATCGGGACTTGCGGCACCTATGAAGGCAGCCGTCTCCTCCCTTGACTTTTCGTACGCATCGGTAGCCTTCACCGAAAGGTCGTAGAGACCCCGCAGCGGGTTTGCATTCATGGTCTCGTAAAACTCTTTTT
>JAFSWJ010000280.1 GCA_017444545.1 Lachnospiraceae bacterium | reverse complement strand
TGAGAAGAGGTATTGCGAGGAACACGGGATCAGTGTGGGTGACAAGGTAAAGATCGGAGATGGAGAGTATCTTGTGACCGGGCTGGGAAGCAGTGTTGATTATGATGCTCCCTACAGAAAGCTTTCGGATACCGCTGTGGACAGCGCCGCCTTTGGCACTGCGTTTGTGACGGAGGAAGCCTACGACAGGATCAGAGGTGAAAAAGCGGCGGGCAGCGAAGAATATACCTATGCATTTGTCCTAAATGATGCCATGAGCGCCGATGACCTGAAGCAGATGATAAAGGATTTTGATTTTGATTACAAAAAGGTGGATGATCCTTATTATCAGGAAATACTTGCCGATACCTATGGAAAGAAGGACGAGATCACGGACGGCATAGGTGACCTGGTGGACGGAGTGGATGAGCTTGATGACGGGGCAGGCAGATTAAAGGACGGGACCGGGGAATTTACGGAAGGCCTCGGTGAGCTTTATGACGGAAGCGTCAGCCTCCGTGACGGGGCAGCTTCGCTTGACGGTGCGATGAAAAAAATGGGTCTGCCTGTGGGAACGGACAAACTTCACAGCGGGACGGAGGAACTTTCTGACGGCGTGAAGGAAGCATATGATAAAAGCAAGGAACTTGATGACGGGGCAAAAGAGCTTTGTGACGGAGTGAAAGAGTTAAAGGACGGCGTAAAGGATCTGAAGGAACAGTCGGATGATATGATGGATGAACTTTTTTCAAAGCCGCCGGACAACGTCATGGAATTTATGGAAAAAGCCGACAACTTAAGGATCGGGGGAGCCGCAGGAGATATCGGGATCAACAAGACCATAGGCGTGGTTGCCGGGATCATAGTCATAGTGCTGTTTACCTATGTACTTTCCGTTTTTGTTATACATCAGATCCAGAGCGAAAGCAGTGTGATAGGAGCGCTTTATGCCCTTGGAGTGAAAAAGAAAGATCTCATGTCCCATTATATCACCCTGCCTACAGTCATATCGTTTCTGGGCGGTCTTGCGGGTGCTGTCGTTGGATTCAGCGGTTTTGGCAGCAGCTGGCAGATGTCCGATTCCTATGAATACTATTCCCTGCCGTGGTTTGGAAGGGTGATACCGCCTTATCTTTTATTATACGCGATTGTCATGCCGCCTGTGGTATCGATCATCGTAAATTTCCTTGTGATCAACAAAAGCCTGTCAAGGACCGCTCTTTCCCTTATCAGAAATGAGCAGAAGATGAGCAGGGGCAGGGACATAAAGCTGGGCGATATGCCGTTTGTGAGAAAATTCAGGGTCAGACAGATGCTCAGGGAGAGGAGGACGGCGCTCACCATCATGGCGGGCATGCTGATATCATTGCTTATCTTCATGATGGGAATGGACTGTTATGTGCTTTGCGAAAGCGTCGGAAGACTGTCGTGCGAAGACACCAGATATGAGTATATGTACAGCTTCAAATATCCCGCAAAGGAGGTTCCGGCGGGCGGGGAAGCTGCCTTTGTAAAGACTCTCAAAAAAGAAAAGGACGGATATACGCTTGATATAGCGGTGATGGGGATAGATGATGACAATCCCTACATTGACGTAAAGCCGGTCAAAGGCAAGAACAGGATCATTGCATCAGATGCGGTGGCCCTCAGATACAGACTGAAGGAGGGTGACAAGATAGTCCTGTCGGACAACGCCAATGACATTGACTATGCATTTACCATAGCAGGTATAGAGCCGTATTCGGTGGGGCTTGCTGTCTTCATGGATATAGACAGCATGAGGGAGCTTTTCGGAGAAAGCGATGATCATTACAACGTTGTGATGTCGGACCATGAACTTGATATAGAGCCGGGCAGGCTTTATTCGACAACAACAAAGGCGGATACCGACAGGGCATCGGATGTATTTCTTGATCTCATGAGACCTTTGTACACGATGCTGCTTGTCATGTCCGCAGTAATCTTTTGTATAGTGATGTATCTCATGACCGCGGTCATGATCGACAGGGCAGGGTTCGGGATATCTCTTGTCAGGATTTTCGGTTACAACAACCGCGAGGTGAAAAAACTCTACCTTGACGGAAACAGGACAATAGTTATAGCAGGCGCGCTCATAAGCATACCCGCCGCAAAGCTGTTCATCGACCGGATCTTTCCGGTATTTGTCGCCAATGTGGGCTGTACCGTCCACCTCGAATTCCGGTGGTTCCACTATGCCATCCTTTTCGGCGGTATAATACTCTGCTACAGCCTGATCAGCCTTCTCCTGACAGGAAAGCTGAACAGGATCACCCCCGCCGAAGTCCTGAAAAACAGGGAATGATAATGTGGGACAGGGGACGTTTCTCTGTCCCACAATTATGTTAAGTGAAATAACTCCGGTTCCACAGTTTCTCGAAAGACAAGAGGTTGACATAAAAGTGGGACAGAGAAACGTCCCCTGTCCCACCCTGTCCCACTGGACAAAATTATCCATGGGTGCTACTATTGATTAGCAATAACTAACTCGTGCAACCATATAAGTCCGGTGTCTGCATATAAAGCAGACGTTTTCTCTCCGCCACAGGCGGAGTTATATATTGACATTGAGTTAGCATAAACAAACCATAAAATTACCGGGGTGAACACATGAATGCTCAGAATATACCTGCCATGATCGTATTGCTTGTCATCGTTGCATTGGCCGTATACGGAACGGTGAAAAGGATCCGGTTCGGTTCGGCGTGCTGCGGCACGAAGGAACCGCCGGAAAAAAAGGTGAGGGTCAAAGACAAAAACAGGGATCATTATCCGTATAGATATGTCCTGTCTGTTGACGGGATGCATTGCTCGGGCTGTGCCCGCCGCATCGAAAACGCGTTTAACAGAACGGATGGAAGATGGGCAACAGCCAACGTGGAAAAAGGTGAAGTAAGGCTGCTTTCCAAGAGGGAGGAAACGGAAAGCGGACTTGCAGATATAGCAGATTCAGCAGGATATACATTGATCTTGTGCGAGAGAGAATAGGAGGAGAATATGAAAGAACTATCCGGATTACCTGCGGATTCCACATGTGTCATCGCTTCTTTGGA
>JAFSWJ010000279.1 GCA_017444545.1 Lachnospiraceae bacterium | reverse complement strand
ACGTGATAAGGCGCTTTGACTGGTGTGTATTTACAAAAGTATGTCAGTTTCTTTGTAGACTGAGAAGTGAAGGGATGAAGCTCATCCCCATCTCGGTAAATCTGTCGAGAAGGCATCTGACATCGGATCCGTCGGAGCATTATCTGTCCTCTACGGCAAACATCATGAAGATCCCTCACAAGTATCTGGGAGTTGAGATCACGGAAAGTGCGGCAGAGGACGATCCTCTGGAGCTTCAGAGGCTCATATACAAGATAAGGATGCAGGGATTCAAGGTAGCGATAGACGATTTCGGCACCGGACAGTCCAACTTCAAGTTCCTGATAGACAACTACGTGGACATCATAAAGCTGGATAAGTCTTTTATCCGGCATAACTGCGAGGATCCGCACGAGCAGGTCGTTGTCGCCGGTGTGATCCACATAGCAAAGATGCTCGGGATGACAGTGGTAGCTGAAGGAGTCGAAGATGTGAGACAGTGGGAGTTCCTTAGGGATCACAACTGTGACCTGATACAGGGCTTTTCAGCAGGAGAGCCTTTGACCGAAGACGATTTCATAGATTTTTATCACGGAAACGGAGACCTTTAAGATGATGATGACAGAAGATGAGATATGTTTCCGTTTCAAACGGAACGGCTGCCGGAAGAGCCATATCAGGATTCTGGCAGAACTGAACGCAGTAGAAACCCGTGTAATAGAGGAGATCCTCAGTTCCAAGGGGTTGATTAAAGCAAGGGAGGCCAAAATACAATGATAAAGAGAGCATTACATAGAACAAAAATAAATATGTACTTTTGGGTGACAGATGTTTCTTGGTCAGTAATGAGCAGGATTAGTCAGATTTATGTAAGTTGGCTCAATAAGAGAATCAGCAAGATGGATACTATGTTCATGGAAGGGAGTGATGTTATTGATCAATGAACGAGAGTCGCGGGAGGTGGTGGTGCTGGCTTTCCGGGCGGCTAAGCTTACAGAGCAGGTGATTGTGAAGGCCATACAGGCCTACCTCAATTCAAGAGGAGATGAGCCGGTGCATCACGGCAAGATGAAGCTTAAGGATCTGATGCAGCTCGATCAGGGGGCAAAGATGATGGAGATGAAAGCTGATGCAATAGGCGGATTCAAGCGTATCGCCGGAAAATACAACATCGACTTTGCTGTAGCCAAGGATAAGAGCAAGGAACCGCCGCTGTTTCAGGTGTTCTTCAAGGCAAGGGATGAGGATGTTATAACCAAAGCCTTCAACGAGTACGTTGCGAAGCGCACAAAGAAAGCCGAAAAGCAGCCCTTCAAGAAGACCCTTGAGAAGCTTCAGGAGAAAGCAGATATCCTGAACAAGACAAATATAGCCAAGGACAAGCACCGTACCATGGAGAAGACATTATGAGCAAAACAAAACCGTCAGTAAGATCTCCAGACGTAAAACAAAAAGGGATAGCGGATAAAAGACCGTTGAAGAGGTCGGGAAAAGAGACTGGGAAGGCCAGAGGTAAAAGGAACGATCCTAAAGCTATAGCCCAAACAATATCCGGCAGCGTGAAGGGAACCATAGGAAATGAAAAATTCAGAAAAGCCCTGAAATACCTGCCCTATCTCATAACCGGCTATGCAGCAGACCGCATGTCATGGCTCTACCGCCATGCAAGAGGCGAGCCTGTAAAAAAGATGATGACACTTGTCACACATCCGGGGCTTGCCTTTAAGTGCCCTCTCCCAAGCCTTAATATGACAGACATATCCATCGGCCTTATGGCAGGAGCGGGGCTTTATGCAGCGGTATGGTACAAAAGGAAGCATCATAAGAACTACAGGAACGGACAGGAATATGGCTCAGCCCGGTGGGGCAACGAAAAAGACATAGAGCCTTTTATAGATCCCGAGTTCAGGAACAACATACCGCTTACCGCAACGGAACGTCTGATGTGCAGCTTTCCCGGAGGAACCTGCGGAGAGTTCCAAAAACCCATAAGACCCAAGTACGGCCGCAACAAAAACGTCATGATCGTCGGCGGATCAGGATCAGGAAAGACAAGGTTCTACGCAAAACCCAGTATCATGCAGATGCACAGCAGCTACGTGATAACAGACCCCAAAGGAACGCTGGTCCTGGAATGCGGAAAGATGCTTCAAAAGGGTGCCCCGAAGTTTGATACAAAGGGCAGACCCGTAAAAGACAAAAACGGCAGACAGGAACGAGTGCCGTATACGATCAAGGTATTCAATACCATCGACTTCAACAAGTCAAACCATTACAACCCATTAGCCTATGTAAAAAGCGAGAAGGATATCCTTAAACTCGTCACAGTCCTCATGGAAAACACAAAAGGTGACGGAAAGGAAGGAGATCCCTTCTGGAACAAAGCGGAGAGACTACTGCTCACCGCCTACATAGGATACATGTATTATTTCGTCCCTGAAAAGGAGCGCACATTTGCCAATCTCATCGAGATGCTGGATCACAGCCAGGTAAAAGAAGAGGATGAAGAAGTGGTGAATGCAGTAGACCTTCTGTTTCAGGAAGCAGGGAACAAGGATCCCGGAAACTTCGCCGTGAGACAATACAAAAAATATAAGTTCGCGGCCGGAAAGACAACAAAATCGATCCTCATCTCCTGCGCAGCGAGGCTCGCACCCTTT
>JAFSWJ010000278.1 GCA_017444545.1 Lachnospiraceae bacterium | reverse complement strand
TTTGCTGTCAAGGGATCTCACAAACGCTCTGACCTCGGGATCGATGGTAAATGCATAATATGAATTTCCGAGAAAAAGGATATCCACTTTTTCCTCTACGGGAGAGCTGATGGGAAGCGCCTCCACTCCAAGCTCCTTGGCTATGGCCTCGGCCAGTCTCTTTGTGTTGCCGGTTTTTGTATAAAACCTCACCGCATATGTCATGTTCATACCTCCTTAATATGTATGCTTTTACATCATTTCATGAATTTTCCAGAAACCTGTACAGAAGTCTGTAAAGCTCGGCTGCTTCCTTTTCATCAAGCGGCAATCTGCAGCCGGACATTTTTTCCGGTATATCCCTGCATTTTTCCTTGAGAGCATCTCCCTCGTCTGTGATGGAGATGATGGTTATCCTCTCATCCTCCTTTGAACGCTGCCTTCTGACATATCCCGCCTTTTCAAGTCTTTTCAAAAGAGGGGTCAGGGTTCCCGCATCCAGATACAGAAGCTCCCCCAGCTGTCCCACACTCACGCTTTCCTTTTCCCAAAGTACCATCATCACGATATACTGGGTGTATGTCAGTCCCAGCGGTTTCAGATAGGGAGTATAGCTCCCCACGATCTTTCTGCCGCAGGCATACATAGGAAAACATAACTGATTTTTCAATAATAACTGCTCATATTTCTGTGCCATTCCGTCACCTCTTCCTCAGATAGTTGTGTTTTGTAATATTATATTTTGCACAATGTAATTTGTCAACAGAAAAAGCGGAAGATCCGCTTTTTCATTATTTTATCCTTCAAGCATGGATTCGCATATATCGCAGATGAAGCATTTCTCGTCATCATCCCACCGAAGCTTTCCCTCCTCGCAGACAGGACAGATACCGCCGTATTTTGAATTCCAGACGTAGTTTACCTTTTCCTCTTCCGGTTCCTTTGTTTCATCATCGATCAGAAGCTTTGCCGCTACAGCCTCCGGTGTCTCCATCGTCTTGAACTGGGTCGCCCTTGCCAGCCTGTAGGTCTGCTTCAGATTTATGTATTCATTTATGGATGGTGTTATCGTCAGTATCTCACAGCCGCAGCGCGCCGCTCCGTCCTTTTGAATGGTCACGTGAAGGATCCTGCCTTTGATATAAAAGGTCTTTTTGAGGACCTCATCCGTGAAATGGGTATAGATCAGCCTGTGCATCAGGTTTTTTTCGGCAAGCTTCACGTCCACATTTGCCCCTATTCCCGTCACCGAAATGTCGTTGATGTAGCAGGGGTATTTCCCGTTCAGGAGACTGATGGTGCAGTCGGCCTGTATACCCACGGGGATCCTGACGGCGCCCCTCCTGTTTTCAGGGACGCTTTCATCCGTTGAAACTATGGCATACCGCTCCTTTTCGCCGAATTCATGCAAAACAGTCACATTATTCCATATGTGAGTTCGCCCTGACGCCTGGTTCATATAATGGATCGCAAAGTTTTCGCATCTGCTGTCCAGATTCAGGGTGGTTCCGGCAACCACAATGGGAGGTATGTAGATCCCGTCTTTCTCCTCTCTTTCCTTTGGTTCGATGCATGTCGTGAAATTAAATTTTCTTCCCGAAAGAAAAAAACTGATGATAATGTTTTCGGTTTTCGGGATCTCCCAAAGATACATTGATCTTCCTCCGATACACTGGCGCTGCCGGACAACGGTCTTATTATACACTTTTTCCGGATATATTTACAGAGATAATGAACCTGTCCGCACAGGATTGTACGGAAGGCGAGGTTTGTGGTATAGTATAGCGGTATTTGTTGTAGTTTTACGTTTTTTGAGGAGGATAGTTATGAAAAAAACAGTAGCTTTGATCATGACGGCGATCCTGGCCCTGTCATTTGCAGGCTGCGGATCTTCAGGAAATGCTGCATCCGGATCATCGGTAAAGACGGTCACGGGCGGAGTGCTCACAATGGCGACAAATGCCTATTTCCCGCCTTATGAGTACTATGATGCGGACCAGATAGTAGGTATCGATGCGGAGATCGCAAAGGCGGTTGCCGACAAGCTCGGACTTGAGCTGAAGATCGAGGATATGGAATTTGATTCCATCATAACCTCTGTGGCTTCGGGAAAGGCTGATATCGGACTTGCGGGTATGACCGTGACAGAGGAGAGAAAAAAGAATATCAATTTCTCTGATTCCTATGCTACGGGTGTCCAGGTTGTCATTGTAAAGGAGGATTCCGACATAAAGTCAGTGGATGATCTCTATAACGGGAAAAAGATCGGCGTACAGCTTGCAACTACAGGTGACATATATTGTATCGATGATTTCGGACAGGAAAATGTTGAGGAATACAGCAAGGGAAATGATGCCGTGATGGCACTTGTTTCCGGCAAGGTTGATGCGGTCGTCATCGATAATGAGCCTGCAAAGAACTATGTTGCTGCAAACGAGGGACTCCGGATCCTTGATACTGAGTATGTGACGGAGGAGTATGCGGCTGTCATCAACAAGGAGAACACGGAACTTCTGGATGCCGTAAACAAGGCACTGCAGGAGCTTAAAGCAGAAGGAAAGCTTGACGAGATCATCTCAAAGTATATCAAGTCGGAGTAAGAGGTCTGAATGAACGGTTTTGCTGAAAAATTCTATCAGGATTTCATACAGGACGACAGGTGGAAATTCATAGTCAACGGACTGAAGATCACTCTCATCGTTACGGTTTTTGCTCTGCTGATCGGTGTGACGATAGGAGTGGTGGTCGGCATCATCAGATGCGCCCACGACCAGCAGTCAGGAAAAGAACTGACCGGCTATAAGAAGGTGATCCTGAATATTTTGAACGGTCTGTGCCATGTTTATCTGACCGTGATCAGAGGAACACCCGCACTGGTGCAGCTTCTGATCATGTATTTCATCATCATGGTGAGCGCAAAATCCAAGGTCCTGGTGGCGGTCCTCACCTTTGGTATCAATTCGGGGGCTTATGTTGCGGAGGTTTTCCGAGGAGGGATCATGTCGGTTGACAAGGGTCAGATGGAGGCCGGCAGGTCTCTGGGTCTTTCCTATGTCCAGACCATGACAAAGATCGTTCTGCCCCAGGCCTTCAAGGCATCTTTGCCTGCTCTTGTAAACGAGCTCATAACCCTTTTAAAGGAAACCTCGATCTGCGGCTATATAGGCCTGAACGAGCTGACAAGGGGCGGCGATATCATCAGAGGTACTACCTTTGATGCCTTCCTTCCTCTCATAGGAGTCGCGCTGATATATCTTGCGATAGTGCTCCTCATCAGCTATCTGTTCTCATTTGTGGAAAGGGGGCTGCGCAAGAGTGATCAGCATTAAGGATCTGAAAAAGAATTTCGGAGATAACGAGATACTCAAAGGTATCAGCTATGAGATTGACAATGGGGAAAAGATAGCGGTGATCGGACCTTCGGGTTCCGGAAAGTCCACATTCCTGCGCTGCATCAACCTCCTTGAGACACCCACATCGGGAAAGATCTTTTTCAACGGGGAAGAGATCACCTCACCCGAGGTGGATGTGAACAGGGTGCGTTCCCGCATGGGAATGGTCTTTCAGCACTTCAATCTTTTCAACAACCTGACGATCATGGATAATATAACCCTGGCGCCTGTCACGCTGAAGCGGAAGACGCCGGAGGAAGCAAAGGAAACGGCACTGAATCTTCTGGAAAGGGTTAATCTTTCCGACAAGGCTGACGCATATCCATCGCAGCTTTCCGGCGGACAGAAGCAGAGGATCGCCATAGTCAGATCCCTTGCCATGAACCCGGAGGTCATGCTTTTTGACGAGCCTACATCGGCCCTGGATCCCGAGATGGTCGGAGAAGTGCTTGAGGTCATCAAGGAACTTGCCGACAGTGGTATGACACTTGTAATAGTCACACACGAGATGGGCTTTGCAAGAGAGGTTGCCAGCAAGGTCCTCTTTGTGGATGAGGGCATAATAAAAGAAGAAAACGAGCCTCAGGCTTTCTTTAACGATCCAAAGGATGAGAGGCTGAGGGAATTTCTTTCAAAGGTATTATAGATCGTTTGCAAGGATGTTTCGAAGTGCTTTGCTCCTGCTGAGGAGAAAGGCCAGAAGGATCTTTACAAGATCGGGAATTATAAACGGTATCACACACCAGCCAAGTATCACGGACAGGGAGGCCGGTGTGTCGGTACCGTTATTATATACATAATAAAACCAGGCGGTTCCGAAGGCATAGCAGGCAAGTAATCCCAAAAGCATGGAAATGACGGATGAAACGGTCCTGTTCAGCTTCGGGACATGTTCAAATGCCCACATGATGAGGGAGGTGGCTATAAAGCCAATGATGTAGCCGCCTGTGGGACCGAGCAGGGCAGCTATACCCCCTTTGAAGCCTGAAAAAACAGGCAGACCGACTGTGCCCAGAAGGATATATACCAAAACCGAAAGAGTCCCGCGTTTTCCACCAAGAAGGAGTACAGCCAGAAATACGGCAAAGGTCTGGAGAGTAAAGGGAACGGTAAAGGGTACCGATATCCATGAGCAGATCGTGATGATGGCCGAAAAGATCCCGATGTATACTATGTCTTTTGTTTTCATTTTTTCTGTTCCTTTTCTTTTTTCTTTTCTGAATATATAATGATACAGTACTTTTGTCGGTCTGATCGTACGAAATGATCAACCGGAGCAAAGGCTAATATATACCGAAAGGAGGAGGTTGTCAACCTTAAATTTCAGTATGGGTGACAACAGGGATAATATGCCGGAAATGAAAAATCTGACCATAGATGAGTTTGCAAGCGTGCTCTCATCCGCTGAGCCTGTCCCGGGGGGCGGGGGAGCGAGCGGTCTTGTGGCAGCGCTCGGGATGGGCCTTGGAAACATGGTTCTCGCCCTGACAAGCGGAAAAAAGAAATATGCCGCATACCAGCAGGAGATAGATGAAAGCATGAAAAAGGCGGGAGAACTGAAAGAAAAGCTTCTCCTTTCAATTGACAGGGATGCTGAGGCTTTCGAGCCTCTTTCAAAGGCATATTCTCTTCCAAGGGAAAGTGATGAGGAAAAGGCATACAGGGATGAGGTGATGAAAAAGGCTCTTGTTACTGCAAGTGAGGCGCCTCTTGAACAGATGAGACTGATATATGATGCCATGATGCTGATCCGGAGGATATCAGAGATAGGGAGCCCCCTTGCCATAAGCGATGCCGGTGCTGCCATCCAGTTTGCATTTGCAGCTCTGAAGGCTTCATCATTGAATGTGTATATCAATACGAAGCTGATGAAGGAGAGAGAGACGGCTGAGGAGATGAACGAAAGGGCCGACAGGATGATCGCTGAGGCGGAGCAGATATACGATGAGACATATGCAAGGGTACTGTCGGGGATAAAAGGAGGAAATTGAAGGTGAGCGCAGAGATATTAAAGGGTATTGATGTTGCAAAAGCGATAAATGGATCGATCCTGGAAAAAGTGAAAAATCTGGACGGGATGGTTCCACGTCTTGCTATAGTCCGGGTGGGTGAAAAGCCTGATGATGTCGCCTATGAAAAAGGGGCGGTAAAAAAGATGGAGAAGCTGGGACTGGAGTATTCGCTCTATTCCTATCCGGAAGATATTACAAATGAAAGATTTATGACCGAATTTGACAGGATAAACAGGGACAACGAGATAGACGGTATACTCCTGCTTCGTCCTCTGCCGAAACACATAGATGAGGAGGCGGTGGCGGAAAGGATAGATCCCTACAAGGATCTGGACGGTATTTCTCCTACCAACATGGCAAAGGTGTATGCGGGTGATGAAAAGGGCTTTGCGCCCTGTACGGCAGAGGCTGTGATAGAGTGCCTTGACTATGCCGGGATCGATCCGACAGGAAAAAATGTCACGGTCGTGGGCAGGAGCCTGGTCATAGGAAAGCCGCTTGCCATGCTTTTGATCAAAAGAAATGCCACGGTGACGGTCTGTCATACAAAGACAGTGAATATCGAGGAAAAATGCAGGAATGCGGATATAGTGATCGCGGCAGCGGGTTCAAAAAAGATGATCAGATCAGGTTTTGTTTCCGATGGTGCCGTTGTGATAGATGTGGGGATCAATGATGACGGCGAAGGGGGTATCTGCGGAGATGTGGATACCGAAGGTGTGCTCGAAAAAGCATCTCTTGTAACTCCTGTTCCCGGGGGAGTGGGATCCGTGACCACGTCGGTCCTTGCAAAGCATCTTTTAAGGGCTTCGCATATCGGTTGAAAAAAAGTCGGGAGTATCCTTTCTGTACATATCAGACAGCTTTTTGAGGATGCTCTCGTTGTGTCGGGCTCTCCTTTCCGTCATGGAGATTATCCTGGCTTCATCAGAAAGGGTCAGTCTGCCGTATCGCATATGGCATACGGTCATGAGGACAAGCACCAGATTTGCGCAGATGATGTTGTCAAGTATCCTTTTGATGAAGCTGTAGTCCTCGTAGGTTGACAGATATTCTCTTTCCAGGCTGTATCTGATATAGGTATAAATGTGGGAAACGACCTGCGGACAGTCACTTTGAAGCTTTTTCAGTGCATCCTCATATCTGTGCTGTGCCTTCAGAGGAGACAGTCCTCCGAAATACCGGAAATAGGACCTGAAGAGCCTGTAAAAATACGGAGAATAAAACCGCATCTCATCCTTGTAAAAAGAGGCGGATATCATTTCGTTTATAAGAACTGCGGGAAGCGGGAGGTTTTGTATCTTTATCTCCCGTTTTCGTCTGCTTTCGCTGATATTCAGAACCTTGTCATGATCGTCAAATGCGATATTCATCGCATCGGTAAATATCCCGTCAAGGGAATACAGATCCTTTTCTTCGCTGTATTCAAAAAGCTTCATCAATCCGGCTCTTGATCTGTCCAACTCTTTCAAAAACCCGGTATCATCATTGGTGCCGTATTGGGGCTGTTTGATCTCATCTTCTGAAATTACAAGCGTAGGACTGACTTCCGGATCCAGGAGCATTTCGCATACATGAGTACAGGCAGGGTCCAGATGAAATTCCGTGAAGAGACCGTAATTTCTGATGTCTCTGGGAAATCTCCTGCAGATCTCGGGCATGAGGTCTTCACCGTGTCTTTTTTGTATCGAGCAAAGACCCTTTATCGTCATCAGCGGGCACACCACGGATCTCCTTGAAAAATAGGGCATGGTATCGTCGGTCTGCACGCAGGTCCTTATTATGATGCCCTCAAGGCCCTTCATCTCCATGTATTTCTGGACCGTGTCATCGTCGATGTGGATCCGCCAGCCCCTGCAGCAGTTTTCGGGGCATTTGTCCGCAGTACATATGAAGCTGTCGTAGATTGATGTTTTTCTGATCTCCATGGTTTTTCTAATAAGGCGGATTCTCGGGATTTCCGAATACCATTACAAAGCCAAGCTTGTTTCCCAGTGCACATTCATCGTACAGGTCGGCGGAGATGTAGGTCAGACCCATTCCGCTGTCGATGATCTCAAAGCCCTTCAGGGTGCCGTACTTATCCCTGTCGGTTTTGAGTATGGCTATCATATGGTCTGCATAGCCGTCCTTTGCTCCTTTCCAAAGCATTGATGAATCAACGCAGACTCCGGCAGTGAGACCTTTGTCTATGATATCACCCAGCTCGTCGCAGTCTTTAGGTCCAAAGAGAGCTGCGCAGTTGGCGGTCCCGTGAAGGTCGTTTAAGGCGGCTACCGATATGAATATACCCTCTGCGCTCATGCCGTCAACGGGACTCCAGATGCCAAGCCTTGATGCCAGATCCAGGGTTTCTGTCAGGGTGCAGTCACCATCATTGTTGAAGCTGTTCAGGCAGTTTATCATGGTCATGGGCGTACAGGCACCGTGGAGCTGAACACCCAGATAGGAATAGGAGGACATCCTGTAGTACAGGGTCAGCGGAGTCTCCTGCCTTTGCGGAACCTTCATATCTTTTATCCTGTCGGAGGATATGGAGATCGTCAGATTTGCGTCCGCGGATGATACCGATCCTGCCGCAGTTTTATCCGTTTTTGCGCTCTCGTCAAGGGTTATGGATATCCCGTCTTTTTCCATGCTTT
>JAFSWJ010000277.1 GCA_017444545.1 Lachnospiraceae bacterium | reverse complement strand
TTTCCTTGAGTGCAGCAGAGGAGATCTTTACGAATCTTCCGTTCTCGCGCAGGCTTACCAGATCCTCCGCTCCGCAATATCCCATTCCCGAGCGCAGACCGCCTATCAGCTGAAATACCGTATCCTCTACCGAACCCTTATAGGCGACCCTTCCTTCAACTCCCTCAGGGACCAGCTTCTTTGCCCCCTCCTGGAAGTATCTGTCCTTGCTCCCGTTTTCCATGGCAGAGATCGAGCCCATTCCCCGGTAGACCTTGTATTTCCTGCCCTGGTACAGCTCAAATTCTCCCGGAGCTTCATCGCAGCCTGCAAAGATCGAGCCCATCATACATACCGAGCCGCCGGCTGCAAGAGCCTTTGTGATATCTCCCGAATACTTGATACCTCCGTCAGCAATTATGGGGATATCGTATTTCTTTGCCACCTCGTAGCAGTCCATTATGGCAGATATCTGGGGTACGCCGATCCCGGCAACAACTCTCGTAGTGCATATGGATCCGGGTCCTATGCCAACCTTCACCGCATCGGCTCCCGCCTCGATCAGATCCTTTGCCGCCTCACCCGTAGCCACGTTTCCGGCGATCACCGGAAGATCGGGAAAGGCATCCTTTATCATCTTCAACGCGTTTATGACATTCTGTGAATGACCATGGGCGGAATCAAGGACCACACAGTCAACCTTTGCCTTTACAAGGGCATTTACCCTCTCAAGCACATTGGCTGTGATCCCCACTCCGGCACCGCAGAGAAGCCTTTCCTTGTCATCCTTTGCCGAAAGCGGATACTTGATCTGCTTTTCGATATCCTTTATTGTGATGAGTCCTTTCAGATTGCCTTCATCATCCACTATGGGAAGCTTTTCTTTTCTGGCCTTTGCCAGAACCTTTTTCGCCTCATCCAGGGTGATCCCCTCTTTTGCGGTAATGAGGTTTTCTGAGGTCATGCAGTCCTTTATCTTTTTTGTGAAATCCTCCTCAAACTTCAGGTCACGGTTTGTTATTATACCGACCAGCTTCCTTCCTTCGGTTATCGGTACGCCGGAGATCCTGAATTTCCCCATCAGGTCGTCCGCATCCTTCAGCGTATTTTCGGGAGACAAAAAGAAAGGATCGGCTATGACTCCGTTTTCCGACCTTTTTACCTTGTCGACCTCGTCAGCCTGATCCTCGATGCTCATATTCTTGTGAATGATCCCTATTCCGCCCTGTCTGGCCATCGCTATAGCCATACGGCTTTCGGTTACGGTATCCATTCCCGCACTCATCAGGGGAATGTTCAGCCTGATGCTCTTTGTCAGACGGGTATGAAGATCGACTTCGTTCGGGATAACCTTCGAAAACGAAGGCACCAGCAGTACATCATCAAATGTTATTCCCTCTCCTATTATCCTGCTCATCATTCACTCCTTTTAAATAAGAAACAGAAAGACTACGGTTACCGGCTCACATCCTGGAAAAGGTCTTGTGGGGAAAATAACTCTTCATGGCATGGATCAGCTTTTCGTCGGGCTCAAGCAGAACCCTCTCCACGTTTTCTCCGTTCCTGACGATGAGAACCCATACAGGTCTGTTCTCATAGTGAGAAGTAAAATCTCTTTCAGTGACACGAAGGTTTTTGTACTGATCAAGCCTGTCCGAGCCTTCCTCAGCAAATATCTCCATCTTTTCAAGATCATATTCCACGACCTTTTTTCTTTTTTCCCTGGA
>JAFSWJ010000276.1 GCA_017444545.1 Lachnospiraceae bacterium | reverse complement strand
TCTCCGAACGGAAACGGCGGATGGTTTTCATCTTTGGATGCATGCGGTCTTACAGATGTAGTCGACAAAGAGGGAATTGAGTACCTGAATATATTCGCTGTGGACAATGTATTGCAGAGGATCGCCGATCCGGTGTTTTTCGGCGCTGTGCTTGAGAGCGGGAGCGAGTGCGGATCAAAGGTCGTAAAAAAGAATGCAAGGGATGAGGCCGTGGGGGTGATGTGCCTGAAGGACGGTCATCCCTCGATAGTGGAATATTATGAGCTTACCGATGAGCTCATGGATGAAAAGGATGAAAACGGCGAGCCTGCCTATAATTTTGGAGTTATCCTGAATTATCTCTTTTCCGTGAAGGCACTCAGAAGGATAGTAAATGACAGGATGCCCCTGCATGTGGTTGAAAAAAAGATCCCCCATATAGATGAAAACGGAAATTTGATAAAGCCGGAAAAGCCGAACGGGCATAAATATGAAAAACTGGTGCTCGATATGGTGGAGATGATGGAAAGCGGAGTTCCCTTTGAGGTGGTCAGGGAAAAGGAGTTTGCCCCGATAAAAAACAAAACGGGAAAGGATTCCGTAGAGAGTGCGCGTGAACTACTGAAACTGAACGGTTACGAATTGTGAGATTACAGGTGTAGGCATGGGACAGATCGATTATGATGAAATCTATTCCAGATATCATGACAAAGTCTTTTATTATATAAAGGGCAGGGTTGGTGTGACCGAAGATGCGGAGGATATCTGCAGCGATGTCTTCACAAAGATCTATGAAAACCGTGACCGCTATGATGAAGGGCTGGCGGGTGTTTCAACCTGGATCTACAGGATAGCACACAATGCAGTCATTGATCATTACAGGACACAAAGGGCTTCTGAGGAGCTTTCAGAGGAGATCCAGTCGATAGATGATATCGAAGAGGGATTTCTGAACAGGGAGACGCTTCAGGAGCTTGGAGATGCCTTAAAAAAGCTGTCCGAAAAGGACAGGGCTATCATTGTTTATCGTTATTATGACGGGCTTTCGCTCAAAGATGTGGCGGAAAAGCTCGGCATTTCATACAGCGGCTGCAAGCTTCGACATACCAATGCGCTTGCCCAGCTGAGAAAGATCCTGGAAAAGAGATGATATGATAAAGGATGAATTTTTTGGAAGTCTGATAAATTCGTGCAAAACCCCGGCGTTCATTTTTGATGAGGATGAACTGAGAAGCCGGGCTTTTTTGATACGCTCGATCCTCGGAGATGATATCAGTCTTTGTTATTCCGTCAAGGCAAATGCATTTCTGGTGCCTGCCCTCCTTGACATTGTGGATTTTTTTGAGGTCTGCAGTCCCGGGGAGTTTGATATCTGCACAAAGCTTTCCGTCCCCTGTGAAAAAATACTGTATTCCGGCGTCCACAAGGATATGTGGGATGTAAAAAGGGCGGTTTCATATGATTCTTCCATAATAACTGCGGAATCAAAAAAACACTATGAGCTGATAAAAGCGGCTTCAAAAGAGACCGGGAAAAAGACGCGTGTGATCTTGAGACTGTCTTCGGGAAATCAGTTCGGAATGTCAAAGGAGGATATCATTGATATCCTGAAGGATCCGGCAGAGGGTGTTGATATCGCGGGGATACATTATTTTGCAGGTACCGGCAGGAGCAAACTGAAAAGGCAGATGGACGAGCTGGAAAAACTGGATCTGTTCCTCGGTGAGCAAAAGGAAAGGTTTTCCGGTGACATGCCCTTTTTTGAATACGGCCCGGGACTTCCGTTCCCGTATTTTGAGGACGAAGACAGGTCAGATACGCTGCTTCCCTTAAAGGAACTGGCTCCGAAGCTTTTGGATCTGTCAAAGAAATATACCGTATC
>JAFSWJ010000275.1 GCA_017444545.1 Lachnospiraceae bacterium | reverse complement strand
TGCTTTTTAATTCGATCGGATTTGCGATATTTGCTCCGTTAGTCATAATCATATATTTCATTCTTGAGGAAAAAAGCCACAGGGCTGCGCTTGTATGGCTTCTTCTTTCAGACTACTTTTATTATATGTGCGCCGATGTCCGCTTCGGGGCGCTTCTTTTTGCCGTGACCCTCATTACCTGGTTTTGCGGGAGGGTGTGCGGCGATACCGGTCTGTCTGAGGGAAAAAGGAGGGCTGCTTTGCTTGCAGGCTGTGTGATAAACATAGGGCTGCTCGCTTTTTTCAAATATGCAGGGATCCTTGGAAAGCTGCTTTCAGGGGATGATGCGGCAAAGATCGTGCTCCCCGTGGGGCTTTCCTTCTATGTTTTTTCTTCCCTTACCTATGTGATAGATTCCTTTAAGGGGGAGCAGACCGTACAAAAGGATTTTGTGAAATATGCGCTCTTTGTGTCATTCTTTCCGACACTGCTGGCAGGTCCGATAGAAAGATCGGTAAAGCTTTTGCCGCAGTTTGACAGGGCGCATCGTTTTGATTATACAAGGGTAAAGAAGGGCCTCATCCGCATGGCTGCCGGGTATTTCATGAAGCTTGTCATCGCACAGCGTCTGGCCATCACCGTGGATCTCATTTACGGCAATGTGGATGATGTGAGCGGCTTTTTGCTGCTGCTTGCTACCGTGATGTACGCGTTTCAGATCTATTGCGATTTTGCCAGTTACTCGTCCATCGCCTTCGGGGTCGCAACGATCATGGGCTTTGAGGTCACGGAAAATTTCCGCCAGCCGTTTTTTGCAAGAAGCTGCTCCGAGCTATGGAGGAGGTGGCATATTTCGCTGAACAGCTGGTTCATCAACTATGTCTACATCCCTTTGGGCGGCAGCAAAAACGGCAGGCTGCGCAAATATTTCAATGTTTTTGCCGTGTTCACCCTTTCGGGAATGTGGCACGGCGCGGCTCTGCATTACGTGCTCTGGGGCATGCTTTCGGGGCTGTTTCAGATCGCAGGGGACTGCACAAAGGGTGTGAGGGAAAAGATCGCAGCGGCATTTCCTTTGAAGGGCAGGGCAGCATCGGGGCTTCACTCCTGCATTCAGGTGGTTATGACTTTCATTTTCTTTGTCATCGCACTGGTATTTTTCAGGGCAGATTCAACCGCCCAGGCATTCACTGTGTTTGGAAAGATCCTCACCGGCTGCCGGATTTCGGATATCGCTGCGGTCTCTGTCTTTGACCTGGGACTTGGTGTGTTCAACATGCTCTACCTGATGGCGGGCATGGTCCTCCTTGTGATCTATGATGTGATAAACGAAAGGACCGGAGATGCGGCGCTCTTTATCGCAAAGCGCCCGACTGCACTGCGCTGGTGTATTTATTATGCAATGATACTGATGATGCTCGGCTCCGCAGCCATCGGAGCAAAGCAGTTCATCTACTTCAATTTTTAATGTGGGACAGGGGACGTATCTGTGTCCCACAATTATGTAAACAGTAGAGCTGATAGAAACAGCAAAACTGCACAACAGAGCGGTTGACATAAATATGGGACAGAGAAACGTCCCCCGTCCCACATAACAGAGTGGTCGACATAAAACTGGGACAGAGAAACGTCCCCTGTCCCACCCTGTCCCACACAAAATGAGATGAAGAACAATCTGGAGAAAATGCTGAAAAACTTAATACTTGTTCTTGTGCCCCTTCTCATGCTCATGTTTTTTGCGGGCATTTTTCCCATGAAGTTCATGAGCGAGGAGTATGTGATGTGGTACGAGGAATGGGATTATGTAAACCGCACGGGCGGCGGCGTGGATACCCTGATCCTCGGGGATTCCAGGGCCAAATCCTCGCTCATCCCTGCGATGATGGAGACTGACGGCAGTATATACAATATCGCCGTCGGCGGTGCCACACCCATTGAGATGTATTTTGCCGCAAAGAACCATATCAAAAACCACGGCGCCCCGAAGGAGGCCGTGATCATCTTTGCGCCCTATCATTTCTGCGACATCGACAACTGGGACCAGACACTTTTCAACAATTACCTGTCGGTCAGCGAGATCACCGATGTATATGAAAATGCAGCAAAGTTCCATAATAAGACCGTTCTGAAAAAAGGCTGGTTTACCGATGAGATATCCTTCCGCCTGCGCCTGCCGAACAAGTATCTGGCGCAGATGTACGAGGCTGGGTTTGTAAAATATGCCGGCAGGAATCAAAAGAGATTTGAAAAAGTCAGAGGGGATCTGGGATATTGCGAATTCGGATCCGATCCCGGAAATGACGGTGAAAGCTATGAGGTTCATCACAAAACCTTTGATGCAGATCCGCTTGTATTATACTACTATGATGAACTTCTTGGGCTTTTGACCTCAAACGGGGTGAAAGTCACGATCCTGCAGTCTCCCGTAAATGAGACCTCGACAGAGCTGATCACTGCGGATTTCAGGCAGGGTTATGCCGATTATCTAAAATCCCTTGAAAAAAAATATCAGGGGATCAACGTCGAAAAGGAGATCCCCTGCTTTGAAAACAGATATTTCGGCGACAACAACCACTTAAACCGCGCCGGTGCCGAAAAATTCACAAATGAACTGGAATGGTAAAAAACGGGACGCAGGATCAGCACCTGCGCCCCGTTTAACTTTTTCTGAACTCAGATAGAGCTGTACCCGAAGCCGTTGCAGATCGCATCCACCTTTGTCCCGGCCTTGCACATGGGGCAGTTTTCGGGAGAATGGCTTGCGTAATCAGGAAGATCGCGTAGCGAATATAAAGCCCTGATGGGCGTATCCTGGATATGATCCGAAACCGAGAATATCGCCGAGATACCGATGGTCTCACCGCCGTAGAATTTCACGGAGCCAAGGGCGCTCTGCAGGGTCGCTCCCGTGGTCGCTGCATCGATGAGGATCAGCACCTTCTTGCCCTTGATCATATGCTGGATATTCTCACGGAACATCATCTGGCCGCTGACGTTGTACTCGGGATAGGTGATATACATGGTCTGGTGGGAATTTGCGGAGATGACACCGGCCTTTGTCAGCTTGTTTGCCATGTATGCCCCGACAACCTCCATGCCGTTCAGGCAGAGGATGGTGTCGATGATGTCGGATGCCAGATACATCTCGGCAAGCTCCTCGCCCGTTGCCCTCGCCTCACGCTGCCTCGCCTTCATGTCACTGAGGTCCATGTAGTAGTTGACATGCGAATTCGGAGTGATGAAGTGTCCGGGGATGTAACGCAGCACCACATCCTTGTTTCTTGCATAATCTATCTTTTTGTAATCCTGCATAATAAATACCTCCTTTAGGCTTATACCCTATTATATCACAAAAAGCACAGGTGGATTGCAGAAAACGGATAAAGTATTTATAATAAAAACGAAGCCGGATATCATTCCCCTAAAAAAAAGGAGACAAGCGTATGGCTTTGCGCGGCGATAATGATTTTAATATAGACAAGGCAAAGATCCTGATCGTGGACGACATGCAGGTAAACCGCATTATACTGTCGTCTGCCCTTTCGGCCATGGGTGTTTCCTGCGACCTTGCGGAAAGCGGGCAGAAGTGCCTGGAGCTTTGCAGGGAAAATACCTATGATATGATCCTGCTTGATCATCACATGCCCGATTTTGACGGGATAGAGACGCTTGAGGAGCTCAAGCAGATCTTCATGCACACGGGAAAGGAGACCCCCGTCATCTGCCATACAGCCGAAGCAGGACGGAGCAATATCGGACTGTACAAGGCGGCCGGATTTGCCGACGTGCTCATAAAGCCGGCAGACCAGAAGGATCTGAACGCCATACTTGAAAGATTCCTCCCGGACGGGGGCTACGAGATCCCTCAGGATGATGAGGAAAAAAAGAAAAAGGAAAAAGAGCTTGCCTCCCTGCCGTCGTGGTTAAAGCATGTCACAAAGCTTGACCTCATGTCAGGCATAGAGCACTGCAAATCGGCTTCCGATTATATCGATACCCTCACTGTCTTTGCAGGCTCCATCAATGACAAGGCCTCAGACATCGAAAGATTTGAAAAAGAAGAGAACTGGCCAATGTATATACTGAGGGTCCATTCTCTGAAGAGCGTGGCCAGGCTCATAGGCGCCGTCACCGTTGCAGACCGTGCCGCCGACCTGGAATATGCCGGCAATCACGGCGAATATGATGTGCTCCACACAGGAACCGCGGCTCTGCTTGATGAATACCGTAGCATCCTGCCAAAGCTCAGGCCTTTGATTGACGGGAGTATGCCCGTGACGGCAGAACCCGAAGAAGCCGGAGACGAAAAAAAGCAGGAGCAGCAGGGCATGCTTGAGCAGGTCGTCATGTTCGTGGGAGGAGATGAGTACGGTATCGTCGGAAGAGGCATCGTCAACTGCCTTGAAAGCGACGGATTCAGGGTCATCCAGATCGCGGATGTGCCCGAGATCATACTGAACCACCGCGCCGATTCAAATATCTGGCTTTATTATCCGACCGGGCTCAATGACCATATCAGGCTTGTGAGCCATCTCCTTGCCGAGATGTGCCATGATGATAATAAAACCCTGTGTCTTGCGGGTGATCCCATGGATATAGATGTGGCACTTTCCATATATGAAAAGGACTATATAGCCTCCGTATATCCGCGTCCCATCGATCTTGACAGGATGGCTGCGGATATGTATGAGTACTATTACCATCAGTCCGAGTATCTTCGTACAAAGACGATCCTTGTGATCGATGACGATACGGATTTTCTATCCATTATGGAGAGGTGGCTTTCGGAGGACTATGATGTGGAATGTGAGCGCTCCGGCGCCGGCGCCCTCAAATATCTCAAGCACAACAGACCGGATCTGATACTTCGTGATTATGAAATGCCCGGGATGAACGGCGCCCAGGTCATGAACAGGATCCGTTCAAATCCGAAGAGCGAGAGGATACCCATCATCTTTCTGACAGGAAAAAATGAAAAGGAAGATGTTCTGAGGATACTTGAGCGAAAGCCCGACGGGTATCTCCTCAAGTCCATGCCCCATGCAGAGCTGCTTGAGGCCCTCAACAGGTTCTTTGTGGGAACCATCCTGTGAAGAAGTGAAAATGCCTTTTCAGTAGAGTTCTTTTCTGATCAGGTTCTCAAATTCATCTGCAGGCAGAGGCTTTGAGAAATAGTAGCCCTGGATGATCTGGCAGCCCATTTCCTTCAGCTTTTCATACTGGGCCTCATCCTCGACACCCTCCGCAACCACGGGGACATCAAGAAATCTCGAAATATCCAGCACAAGCTCGCAGAGCTTGAGGCTCTTTTCATCCTTCAGCATGTTCTGCACGAATTTCATATCCATCTTGAGCACATCAATCGGGATGGCTGTGAGCATGTTCAGTGACGAATAGCCCGATCCGAAATCATCCATCTCTATCCTGAAGCCCTTGTTCCTCAGGCTTTTCACCACCTCGATCAGCCTCACAGCATTGTCGGAGTAGGCGCTTTCCGTGATCTCAAGATATAACTCGCTGCTTTTCAGATCATTTTTTTCGAGAAGCTTTGCCAGCGTATCCTCAAGGTCGGGATCATAGATATCTATCCTTGAAACGTTCACGGAAACCGGAACGGAAAAACCGAACTTCTTTTTCCAAATGCCCACGTAGCGGGCGGCCTCCTCCCAGACGAACCTGTCAAGCTTCTGGACCAGACCGTTTCCTTCAAAAAGAGGGATGAAATCGCCGGGGCTTATCATGCCAAGCTTTGGATGCCTCCACCTGATGAGGGCTTCGGCGCTGGTTAGCTGCGGCTTTTCACCCTGTATCCCGTATTTGGGCTGGAAATAAACCTCGAAATCACGGGACTTGATGGAACCGTCCATATCATGTATGAGCTGGGTTTCATAGATCTGCCTGTCGTGCAGATCCTTGTCGTAAAAGGCAACCTGCCTGGTGTAGTCGCGCCTGAGTCCGTCACAGGCAAGCTTTGCATAATCGAACCTCTGCTCCGGCGAAACGCTCCTGTCGGCTTTTTTGTTGACGCCGATGCGGAGGCGTATCTTTGCGGGAGAAAGAGACAGCTCGCCCATGGCTTTTATTATACTGTCGGCAAGCATGCCGTAATCCTCCATGCCGGAGATATAGATGTAAAAGGTGTCGGCAGAGCTGCGGCAGGCTATCCCGAAGCTTTCCTTTGACTTCTGCTCAAGGATCTCGGCCACCTTTTTGAGGATCCTGTCCCCCTCGTCACGTCCGTGGATCTCGTTGATCAGATGAAAGTGCTCGATGTCCAGGACCACCGCATCCATTTCCTTGTCATTGTACTGCTCGTACTGCCTGATATATTCAAAAAAGAACTCGCTTGCATACAGGCCCGTGAGGGGGTCCACCTGCGTCAGGTCAATGAGGGTGCTCTTTTCGTAGAGCTCTATGATCCTCTCGCATCTGGCAAGTATCACCTCGGGCATGTCGTAGGGCTTTTTAATAAAATCGTCCGCCCCCGCGCGGATGCTTTCGACCTCGGCATCCTTTTCCTGGGTCAGGACTATGATGGGAAGCTTTGAAAGCTCACTGTCCGACCTGCACTTTGAAAGCACCTGAAGCCCGCCCATGACAGGCATCCTAAGGTCAAGGAGCATGAGAGAGAAATCTTTGTCCTCTGAAAGCTTTTCCAGAGCCTGCTTTCCGTTTTCGGCATATACTACCTCGTATTCGCTGTTCAGCATATTCCCGAGTATCTCGCGGTTGATGCTTTCGTCATCCACTATGAGGACTTTTCTTTTTCTGTATATATTTCTGATCATTTTTTCTACCTCGGTCAGGTTTCATAATAACAAAAATCTCATCCTTTATCAATGAAAGACATTTTTGAGTTTTTGCATCCTGTGTGGTATCATCAAAAGATAGCGTCATGTTTCAAACAAAAAAACGAGGGGGTTAAATGTCATGATAACTGTTCAGGATC
>JAFSWJ010000274.1 GCA_017444545.1 Lachnospiraceae bacterium | reverse complement strand
TATCTCATTTTCACTTATTATCACGCTGTCCGCGGAAAAAGTGAGCAGACTCTTTTCGTTATCACCCATGAGCATTCCTCCTTTTCCACCCATTGTACAGTTTTTCCGCCGGACTTTCCATCATGAGATGTGACAGGGGGACTGTCCCGGTGTCACCCCCTGTCACACTTCCACTTAGACCCACAAAATTACCGAATAGACATTTGAGGGTTCAGAATACAGCTCAAAATTCGATATATAGTGTAGGAAAACCCGTTTCCACGCAAAATATTGGAGAATTACGATGAATGTAGTTGCACACAACCTCACTGCGATGAATTCGCAAAGGGTATATGGGATAAATAACCTCATGCAGGCAAAGTCCATGGAGAAGCTGTCTTCGGGCTACAGGATCAACCGGGCTGCAGATGACGCCTCAGGTCTGTCTATTTCCGAAAAGATGCGCCGGCAGATCAGAGGCCTGACCCAGGCCAGGGACAATGTGCAGGATGGGATCTCCATGGTCCAGACAGCCGACGGGGCTCTCGAGGAGGTCCACGACATGCTCCAGAGCGGGAACGAGCTGATGATCAAGGCCGCCAACGGGACGCTTTCTGACAGTGACCGCGAGGATGTCAACAAGGAGATTCAACAGCTCAAAAGCGCTATCGACGGGATCGCCTATACCACAAGGTTCAATGAACTGAACCTTTTCCCGGAATCAGGCGCAAGTCCTTTGATGGCAAACGCGGTGATCACAAAAAGCTATACCCTTGATCTCAATAATAAAGGCGTTTCGAGGATCTCCCACAACAACGACACCCCCGGTGTCGGGAGTCCCGGATCAGCCGCGGTCGGAAGCCTGCTTGCAGACAAGATCGCCACAGAGTTTGTTCCCAACGCCGTCAATCAGATTTTCAGCAGCTTTTCTTCATTGAAAAATGCCGTCACATCAGGCTACACCGGTGATGATGCCGGCAAACTCAAAATGGCCATGAGCATATCCTATATCGACGGTCCGAACGGCAAGCTTGCCTATGTCGAGGGCTCGTTCTACACGGGAAACCAGTTGCTGGCCGGACTTTCGATGAAGGTGGACAGCGCCGATTTTTCTGAGGATGATGTAAAGAATAATACAGACAGGATGGGCCTGCTCGAATCTACCATAGCCCATGAGATGATGCATGCGGTCATGGATCTGGCAACCCCCGCAAGAATGTACAGACAGGGCGGTGCCGAGGACTATCCCCACTGGTTTGTCGAAGGGACCGCACAACTGACGGGCGGCGGCCTCACCACAGGATGGAATGATTATCTGATAAACGCAGTGAAAAACGGTGTATCGGACGGCCAGCTCTCAAGTCTGCTGAAGCAGTATACCGTTGAAGGCAGGGAATACGGACACGGATATCTGGCCGCGGCATATCTTGGACAGCTTGCCTCGGGAAGCTCCGCTGTCACCGGTTCAAACATCGCTTCCGGTATGAACACCATATTCGGAAAGCTGATAAACGAGCCCGACAAGTCCCTCGCAGCTGTTGCAAACGAGGTACTGGCCTCTGCCGGATCCTCAAAGACGTTTCAGGATGTGATAGATAATATAAACAACGGCACAGCCGATGGTGTCGATTTCGTCAGAAAGCTCCTCACGGCATCGCAGGACGGAGCGGGCTCTGTCATCGCGCCCTCCCTTGCATCAAAGGCCACGGATATACTGAAAAACAGTAAGGCCACGGCCCCAGTGTATGTTGACTATGTGCCTGAAAAACTCGGAGGAATAAGTACGACCATACAGGCAGGCGCCGACAGCGATCTGTCAAACAGGATCTCCTTGAAGTTCTTCCGCATGAGTTCAAAGGATCTGGGAATAGCTTCCGTAGGATCCGGTACCGGAAGCAGCGGACAGACGGACGGAAACCTCACAATGGAGGGCGCCGAAGACGGCATACGCCTCTTTACCCGCGCGATAAATCTCGTCAGCGGAGTCCGTAGTTATTATGGTGCCGTGCAGAACCGCATGGAGCACACCATCAAGAATCTGGATAATGTCATAGAAAACACCACGGATGCGGAATCACGTATCCGTGACACAGATATGGCAAAAGAAATGGTGAGGATGTCTGTGGGAAGGATCCTTCTGTTTGCCGGTCAGGCGATGATGGCCCAGTCAAACCACGCAAACGACTCGGTGCTTAGCTATCTGTAAAACAGTCCGGTCATGACACTATCATCACCTTGCACCGGTCACTTTTTCTGTCCTTCATAACCCCCAGTGCCTCATCAAGCTCCTCCAAAGGAAACCTGTGCGAGATAAGCTTTTCCGGGCTGATCCCGCCCTCAGCGATCATCCGAAGGACAAAATGCCAGTCATCCCCGCATTCCTCCGGATCCTGATCTGCCTGCGAAAACGAGGAATTCCAGATCCCTGAAAGTGTCAGCCTGTTCCTCAGTATCTTCCAGTAGGTATCTCTTGAAAAGCTCATGTCCGATGCAGGATTTCCCACGAGCACCAGTCGCCCTTCCGGAGCCAGACCCTCTATTCCATAATAAATACTTTCATTATTTCCGACACATTCAAAATAGACTTCCGCACCGCCATCCGTCACATCAGAAAGCCACTTTGAAGGATCCTTGTATCTGCTGTCGCAGAAAGCCTCATCCCCTATACCGAAAAGCCCTGCCCTTTCCTTTTGCGCGTCTTTATTAGCTATGAGAAATACACTTTCACATCCCAGATGCTTTAGCATCATCACCACCGCCAGTCCTATGGGACCCGCCCCGCATACCGCAGCGGTCTTTGGTACAGCAAAGCATCCGGTACGTACCGCATTTGCAGCCACAGCCAGGGGCTCAAGCATGGCTGCCTGCTCAAAGGAAATGCTGTCCGGAAGCTCCAGCAGGTTTTCCGCGGGAACAGTCACATATTCCGCAAAAGCACCATCCCTCCGGGACCCTGTGTAATCATAATCAGTACAGAGCTCAGGATGCCCTTCCCTGCACATCCTGCACTTTTTGCAGGCGATCTTCGGAAATACGGCAACACGTTTTCCGGACCGGAAAGCAGCTACACCCTTTCCCGTATCCACAACGGTTCCCGCAAATTCATGCCCCGGGATCAGCGGCATCCTGTGCGCCCCGGTTTCAAAGATCCTCGGGATATCAGAGCCGCAGATTCCCGCTGCCGCCACCCTTATCCTGACCTCACCGGGAGCAGCTACAGGAACATCCACATCCTCATATCTGATATCACCGATATCATGCAACACCCACGCTTTCATCAGGATCCTGTCTCCTCCGTTTTTATTATCCTCATATATCTCTCCAGATCCTCCTTTGTCGTCACCTTGAAATTTCTCTCATCCCCCGGAATCATGGCGATATCCATCCCCGCCATGACCGCAGGCTCCGAGGATCCGTTTATCCTCAAAAGTTCTTCACCGGACAGGGTTCTGACCGCCGAAAGGTACTTATTATACAAAAAAAGTTCCGGCGCCTGTCCCCGGTAGAGTGATGATCTGTCCATCAGTCCGGCTATCCTTTTTCCGTCGGTGCTTTGATATACGGTATCCTTCATGGGAAGCACCGGCATGACACCGTCGTGTCCGGGCAGTGCCTCAAAGCATTCCCTGATCTGCTTTCCGCTCAGAAAGGGCCTTGCGGCATCATGGATAAATACCGTGTCTTCGCCCCCGGGTTCCGATAAAGGCTCAATTTCTTCAAGTGAATTCCTGATGGAAAGCTGACGGTTTTTTCCGGGAGATGCAAAGCCTGCGATCACGGAAAGCTCCACTCCGGCACTCCCCGCATCTTCAAGGATGTCCCTTTCCCACTCCGGCGATGCAGCTATGATCACCCTGTCGATATAAACCGAGGAAACCAGCGTCCTGAGGGCATGTATTATCATCATATGCCTGCCTGCCTTCACATACTGCTTCGGTATGTCGCTTCCCGCCCGGCTTCCGCTTCCTCCCGATAATAAAACCGCGTAATTCATTTCCCCGCCTTTCATGTGGGACAGGGGACGTTTC
>JAFSWJ010000273.1 GCA_017444545.1 Lachnospiraceae bacterium | reverse complement strand
CCTACAAGGACAATACGGCAGTAGGTTTTGCATCCGTCATCGTACAGGGTATAGGAACCTATGCCGGAAAGAACACCCAGGAATTTGAGATCAGAAAGAAATCTTTTGAAAATGCCGTACCTGACAGCATTCCCGATATATCCTGGAACAAGGAGTGGAGCGCCAGCGAAAACGCTCTGAAGAAGCTTGATACTTTCGTCCGCGGATATATTTCGGCGACGGACAATGCCGGAAACGCACTTATTAATGATACCGACTTCACCGTGAAGTTCACGGTATCCGGAAATACCGATAAAACTCTTTCAAAGCTTGTAAAAGGAGAGCCCGCAAAGGGCAGCAGCGTCAGCGTGAAGGTTACATATCGCGGAAAGGGCTGCTATGAGGGTACCTGCAAAAAGAGCGTAACCTTTGAGATCTTTTCCTCTGAAGACGGAAAGACCATGATCTCTGAGAATAATGCAGAGATCACACTCAAGGCATCGACCTTCCAGTACACCGGAAAGCCCATAAAGCCCGTAATCAAGAGTGTTTATGTTTCAGGCAATGAGGGCAGAAAGAAGCTCAAGAGCTCACAGTACAAGGTGGTTTATTCCGGAAATACCTATGTCGGCACCGGAAGGGTGAAGATCATCGGCAAGAACGGTTATACCGGCTCCAGCTACGTAACCTTCACCATAGAGCCCAAAAAGGTCACCTCGCTCAGTGTCAAGGGTCTGAAGAACCAGCCTTACACCGGGAAGGCCGTGTCCGTGAATGAGCTTCCGCTCGTTGTAAAGGCCGGCGGCATCACTTTGACAAAGGATGTTGACTACAGGGTGGTAAGCGTTAACGGCTGTGATTATACGAATGTTACAAAGAAGGGTGACAAAAAGCCGCAGTTAAAGATCGAACTGCTTGAAAAGAAGGCAGGCGCAAAGAGCTCGCAGACTCCGAAGGTTGTCTGGAAAAACAGCTCAAAGGAAGTTGTAAAGAGCTTTGCCATAATACAGACGAAGCTGAACTCCGCAGCAGTGACCTTCTCCACCAGCAGCAACGTATCGGCAAATAACCCGATAAAGGATCCCGAGGGCAAGACGGTCATAGGAACCATCAGAGCCGCGACCAAGGATGAGCTCAATACCGGAAGGAGGAAGTACACCTATGTGATCGAGGGTGCTGCAGAGTCTCTTTCAAAGAATGCGGTCATAAGCTCGGGTACATCGATCAAGGCCTACGGCGTCGAGCTTGATCCTGAGAAGTACACCGTCTCAGTCACAAAGACAAAAGACGGAAAGATCGGCACCATCACCTACAAGGCAAAAAGGGGAACTGACTTCAGCGGTACAAAGAAGATCAAGTTCAAATATATCTGCAACGCAACAGACTGATGAAAGAAAGTGGGACAGGGGACGTACCTCTGTCCCATTTTTATGTTAATTAATGTGACAGGGGGACAGTCCCCCTGTCACAAAAGTTGACAAGGGGACTGTCCCCCTGTCAACTTTTCGTATATAATATACTCCATGGGCGAATTTTTTTACTTTCTTGCGATCAAACCGATATGGCTTTTGTTTGAGATCATATTCAGGGTCAGTTATACTCTTTTTTCAAATCCGGGGATATCCATACTTTCAGTCAGTCTCGTGATGAACATCCTGGTCCTTCCCATGTATCTGAGGTCCGATGCCATGCAGGCCGAGGAACGCAAAAAGCAGAAGGACATGGAGTTCTGGGTGGGAAAGATCCGCAAGACCTTCAAAGGTGATGAAAGGTTCATGATCTTGTCGGAGTACTACAGGCAGAACGATTATCAGCCCTGGTATGTGCTGAAAAGCTCGCTCTCGCTGCTGCTGCAGGTACCCTTTTTCATTGCAGCCTATGACTTCCTGTCAAATCTCATACTGCTCAAGGACGCATCATTCCTGATGATAAAGGACCTGGGCAGTCCCGACGGTCTGATACCTGTTGGCAGTCTGCATATAAACCTGCTCCCCATACTGATGACTGCCATCAACCTCACCTCGGCAGCCATATACACAAAGAACGGAACAAAAAAGGAAAAGATCCAGACAGTGGCGTTTGCCCTTGTCTTTCTGGTTTTATTATACAGATCCCCGTCGGGACTGGTGTTTTACTGGACGCTGAACAATGTGTTCTCCCTCGGCAAGAACATAGTCATGGACATCCTTGCAAAGCACAAAAAGCCCGGGGATGCAGATGCGGATAATAAAACCGTTCCGGAAAAGGACGGTGATACCGTAAAGCTCTGGGCACTCTCATCTGTGCTGCTTGCGGTGTTTACCGGGCTTTCCATACCGCTTTCCGTGATCGAAGCATCGCCCCTCGACTTTTCAAAGAATCTGGTCTATCCGGATCCGGTCAGATATGCGTTTCTGGCCTTTGCCATTGCAGCCGGTGTCTTTGTGCTCTGGGGTGCGGTCATATTTTTCCTTTCAAAGCCGAAGACCAGGCGTTTCATCAGCCTTGGGGTATTTTGCGCCGCCCTCATTGCCATCATCAATCACATGCTGTTTTCCGGTCAGTTCGGTATCATCTCATATACCCTGATCTACGATCTGGACCCTTACTACGGGTATGTGAACGAGATCTGCAATGCGCTTTTTATCATAGTGATGATATGTGTTCTCGTAGTCTTTTACAAAAGGAAAAAGAACTATGTGTTCAGCGTCCTGGGGATCCTCATAGTCTGCGAGGCGATCTTTTCGGTGTATAACATCGTTTCCATCGAAAAGACACTGGGACCGTCAAAGCAGCTGGCCAGAGTTGACAAGCACGCCGGAATTGAAAAGGCGGATATCAATAATAAGATCCTGAAGCTTTCATCAAAAGGAAAAAATGTTGTCGTGATCATGCTTGACAGGTCCATCGGCGCCTATATTCCGTATATTTTCCAGGAAAAACCGGAAATAGAGCAGTCGTTTTCGGGATTTACTTATTATCCCAATACCGTTTCCACGGGTACAAATACGATCAATGCTTCCGGAGCGCTTTTCGGTGGCTACGAATATGCCCTTGCCGAATCCAACAAAAGAGATGACGTTCTGATCAAAGACAAGCAGAATGAGGCCCTGAAACTGATGCCCACTCTGTTTGCAAAGGAGGGTTATCATTCCACGGTCTGTGACATGCCCTATGCGGATCTGGAATTTGATTTCACCCTCGGGCGGCATATCTTTGATGATGTGGAAAACTGTGATGCCTACTGTACTTCCAACGGGGAATATAATGATTACCTGACGGATAAGGAAAGGGCCTGCATCGAGCTTGAACAGCAAAAGAGGAACTTCTTCTTTTACAGCCTGTTCAGATCGCTCCCGCTGTTTATGCAGGAGACTGCCTATGATCAGGGGAATTATCTGTCGATCACGAGCAACAATATCAGATATCATTTCATCACCTGCATATCCTTCCTCAGGCTGATGCCGCAGCTGACGCAGGTTGTAAACGACAGCAGCGGAGAGCTGCTCATGATCCAGAATGAAGCACCTCACGAGATCGTGGCGCTCAATCCGCCGGATTACGAGCCTGAGCCGGCTGTGAGGATGATAAAGCCCGAAAATAAGGTTCTTCCGAACGGACAGGTCATGGATCTTTCAAATAAGTTCCGTTCCGACCATTATGATGTGGATATGGCCTCCATTATGAAGCTTGCCGCGTGGCTGGACAGTCTGAGGGAACTTGGAGTATACGATAACACCAGGATCATCATCACCTCGGATCATGGCTTCGAACTGGGTCAGTTTGAGGAAATGCTCTTTGATGATATCGCAATGGATGTGGAAAGCGTCAATCCGGTGCTTCTGGTAAAGGATTATGATACTGATTTTTCCGGTGTGAAGACGGATGATACCTTCATGTGCAACGCTGATGTTCCGACCATTGCCATGAAGGATATAATAAAAGATCCCGTCAATCCGTTCACGGGAAATCCCGTAAACAGCGACAGGAAAAACGAGGGGCCCATCGTGCTGATGAACACAAAGATCGATGTGGATGCCGAAAAAGACAAGGTTTACGATGATGATGTCGTATCCTGGTATTCGGTACACGATAACATATTTGACCGGAGCAACTGGGAACGCCTAAGGGTTGGAACCGATATGCCGGATTAAACACTGTGGGACAGGGGACGTATCTCTGTCCCATTTTTATGTTAATTAATGTGACAGGGGGACTGTCCCCTTGTCATATAATATTATGTAAACAAATGTGACAGGGGGACTGCCCCCCTGTCACATTTTAGTTTAATTCACCGTGTTTTTTTACGAGATAATCCACGGTAAGCTCCGCTGCTCTGCCGGGATTTGCCCAGGTCTCGGCCCTGGCTCTGTCACGGCCGGCGGCAAGGCTTTCGTCGCCCACGGCCTTGTCGATCACGTCCTTGATGTTGTCAAAATCCTCTTCCTTTAAGGGGATTCCTATGGAAGGCAGGATGCGCAGCGTCCACATATCCTCTTCAAGCCAGGCTGCATCATATGCCGACTTGTCAAACTCGATATCAGCATAGATGAAGGGTCTGTCAAAGATCAGCGCATAATCAAACATGACACCGGAAAAATCCGTGATCATTATATCGGCGCTCTTTAATACATCAAAGTTGTCATTGTCCCTGTTCCAGTGAAGCTTTTCGCTTTCGGGAAACTTTGCCTGAAGTTTATCCATCATTTCCTTTTCAGAGGTAAAGGACTGTGGGTGGGGGCGGATGATGATGTTGTAGCCGGTGTTTACAAGCGCACTTATTATCCTCTCCCCGAACCTTGAAAGGATGGCAGTCTCACCCCAGGTGGGCGCAAGCAGCACCGTCTTTTCTCCGATGTGACAGGGGGGCGCATACCTTCCAGTGGACGGTAGTTTTGCGCCGACCGGAGCGGAGCGAAGAGGTCCCTCTGTCATCTTTTCGTTGTCAAGGCGCGCCTTCATGGTATCGAGATAGGTGATGCCGGTGAGGCAGGTCTCGCGCTTTCCGATATTTCGAAGGGCTTCGATGTCGCGAAGCTGCTTTTCCTCATATTCCCCGGAGATCAACACAGCGTCGTAATGATCGAGACCGAACATCCTGTAAAAAGTGGTATCGCCGGGCTGGTGGAGGATGTGGACATACCAGTCCACGTTCTTTGAACGCTTCCACTGCAGGACATCAAGTCCGGGAGTAGTGGCAAGAACCACGGATGCATTCATGATATTGAGCTTTGAAAAGGCTTTGTTGCCCTCGCCGATGAAGGAAGACTTCACATGGGTGTATTCCTGAGAAAGTGCAGGATCATCGGGAGACATGGTCCAGTACTCAACATCGATCCCGCGTTTTTCAAATTCGTCGCAGACCGGTTTGAAGACATTCCAGTATCGTTTGCTGTCGGAAAAGATAACGTAAGGAAGCTTTTCGGCGTCTGCCGCTTCCGCCTTTCCTCCGGAAAGCACAAATTTCAGTTTCAGCTTGAGTTTCTGGAAAACAAAGTAACCGGCTGAAACCGCTCCGATCAGTATGGTAAAAAGCATGCTTCCCGTTCCGGGATCGATATAAAGTAATGTATGATTCATTTTTCTCTCCTTGCGTCACAGGGGACGGTTCTCTGTAACACCGGTATTAATGCGCGTTTCACGCGATCTGCTGCCTGTTTTGAAACAGAGAACCGTCCCCCTGAAACAGAGAACCGTCCCCCTGAAACATCATTCTTTGGTGAAGGCGCGAAGTTCTTCGACGGAATCAAGTTCCTCGATCTGTTCGTTTCGTACGGGATGTATGGTCATCTTCAGAGCATCCAGATTGTCGTTTACAACATTGTCCCAGAAAAGCTCTTCGTAACCGGGCTTTTCATAGGCTGCATCTATGGCATCGGCAAGGACAGCCGATGCTTCGGGAGTGAAGTAGGTGATGCCGCACATGATATGGCAGTTATCCCCTACCTTTCCCACCCGGGTAATAAGACCGTTTTCATCCGTGTCAAAGACCCAGTCTTCGGTGTGCCCGGTAACAGATTTTCCGAAATAGCAGGGACCGGAAAGCGTTGTCTGAAAGATCGAAGGGTCCGAAACATACAGATCCGCCTCGCAGATAAAGACAGGTCTGCCGCGAAAGATATCCGTGGCAGTCTTTACTGATGAGATATTGTTCACTGTCGCGTAGT
>JAFSWJ010000032.1 GCA_017444545.1 Lachnospiraceae bacterium | reverse complement strand
CTTCCAGGCCTTTTCGTCGGGGATGAGCTCCTTCCCCATGACCTTTGCTGCGGTCTCCTTTGTCAGGTCATCCTCCGTAGGTCCCAGTCCTCCCGAAAGGATGACCGTATCAGACCTGTCGCAGGCCATCCTGATTGCCGCTTCAAGCCTTGCGGCATTGTCTCCGACCACGCATTGATAAAAGCAGTCAAGACCAAGGGCAACGCATCTGTGAGCGATAAATGCCGCATTGGTGTTGACCACGGTTCCCATCAGTAATTCTGTTCCGACACAGATAATTTCAACTGTCATACACACCTCGATTTCATTCTTTGTCTTTGAGGACATCTTTGTTTTTCAGGATATAATCGGCAAGCGAGACCACGGTCAGGATGAGTGCAGCCCAGATGAGGACGTTCTCTGCGATACGGAACGCGTTCCCCGGAAGGTCTGCGATGAGCAGGATGACCATCGCCATCTGGAATACGGTCTTGACCTTGCACCACATGCTTGCCGCTATCACAACTCCGTTATCGGAGGCTATGAGTCTGAAGCCGCTGATGATAAATTCGCGCGCTATTATTATACATACGATCCAGGAGGGGAGACGGTCCATCCCCGTCAGGCAGATCATGGCCGAACACACGAGAAGCTTGTCTGCAAGCGGATCCATGAATTTTCCGAAGTTTGTCACAAGGTTGTATTTTCTGGCTATCTTTCCGTCAAGCAGGTCGGTGAGGCTTGCGGTCACAAAGATCGCCAGCGCGATCCATTTTGAATATGCACCGCCGATGCCGGTGATGAGAAACACGACAAAAAACGGTATCATTATGATCCTTGATATTGTAAGTCTGTTCGGTAGGTTCATAGGATGTCTCCTGTCAGGTCATACCCGTTTGCGCCTGTGATGCGGGCTTTGACGAAGTCTCCCGACATGTATTCCCTGCGGGCATTTTTCAAAAACACGTATCCGTCCACATCCGGAGCGTCACGGTAGGTCCTGCCCACATAAACGTCATCTTCATTGAGGTATCCTTCGATCATGACGGACAGTTCCCTTCCCGTCATGTTTTCCTCATTTTCAAAGGCCGTCTTTTGCTGAAGGGACATGAGCTCATCTGCCCTTTTTCGCGCAGTCCTTCCCGGAACCTGATTCGGAAAGGCCGCAGCGGGAGTATCCTCTTCTCTTGAATAGGTAAAGACGCCCAGTCTGTCAAATCTCATTTTTTCCACAAAGTCCAGGAGTTCTTCGTGGTCATTTTTTGTCTCCCCCGGAAAGCCTGAGATAAGCGTGGTGCGTATCGCTATGTCCGGCATCCTTTCACGGAGTTTTTTTATCACGTTTTCAAGGCTTTTTCTGTCGGTCTTTCTGCCCATCATCTTTAATATCCTGTCACTGCAGTGCTGGATGGGCATGTCGATATAATGACAGATCTTTTCCTCTTTTGCCATCACTTCGATCAGTTCATCATCTATCTCTTCGGGATAGGAATACATGATCCTGATCCATTTCAGTTCTTCGATGGCACAGAGCTTTCGCAAAAGATCGGGCAGTTCCTTTGATCCGTACAGATCCTTTCCGTAGACCGTGGTCTCCTGGGCGACAAGGATCAGTTCTTTTACACCTTTTTTTGCAAGCTGCTCCGCTTCCTCAATGAGGATCTCTTTCGGAACACTCCTGTATCTGCCCCTGACTTTGGGAATGATGCAGTAGGTGCATCTTTTATCGCACCCCTCGGCGATCTTGAGATAGGAGGAATAACCGCCTCCGGTGAGGATCCTTTCATCCTGTGAGTATTCCATCCTGTCGATGTCCCCGAGGTGATCCGGTCTGTCTCCGCCAAGGACCTCCCTGACGACCTCCGCGATCTTTGTAAACTGTGTGGTGCCGACTATGGCATCCACCTCGGGAAGCTCTTTTCTGATGTCTCCGGCATATCTTTGCGCCAGACACCCGCAGACTATGAGACCCTTCAGGGTACCGGATTTTTTAAGTTTCCCGGTTTCTATTATGGTGTTGATGCTCTCTTCCTTGGCGTCGCCTATGAAGCAGCAGGTATTTATGATGATGATATCGGCAAGGGTTTCATCCTGCGTGAATTCAAAGCCTTCGCGGCCCAGGATCCCCAGCATCTGCTCGGTATCCACAAGGTTCTTGTCGCAGCCCAAAGATATGAACATCAGAGTCGTTTTTTTCATATGCAGACAACACACGGACGGGTTTTGTCATAAACCCGTCCAGATCTTTTTTCTTTATGCTTAATATGGACACCTTCTGCCGGTCCGGGGGTGCTTCTTCGCTTTTCGGGGCCGGTTGCTTTGCGGCGCCAGTTCTTTCGCTTTTCGGCGCCGGGTCTTTCGTTTTTCGGGGCCGGGTCGTTCGCTTTTCGAGGCCGGTTCGTTTTACGGCGCCGGGTCTTTCGCTTTTCGGCGCCGGGTCGTTCGGGGTCAGGCCTCGTCGTCGTCAGTGCTGTTTAGTATCTTGAGTT
>JAFSWJ010000031.1 GCA_017444545.1 Lachnospiraceae bacterium | reverse complement strand
GAATCTTTTCCACTTTACAAATCTTGCGCGTTCCGATTTTGACGAGGCGGTAAAGGTCTTTTACCAAAAAGAATTCAGGGAGATGTTCAAAAGCACGGAAAGGGCGCATATGCTTAAATACAGGGCCTTTTCCGCCCTTGATATGTCCTATGACAATGTCGAGGAATTCCTGATCAGCGTGAACAAAAAAACTCCGGTCATTTACAGCTTTGACCGGGAAAACATTTCTGTCATAAGCGCGGATGATGATGAGAAGGGTTCTTTTTCGATCAGAAAATCCGGATGGGGTTATACGCATATACTTCTGGAATCCGATTCTGATTTTCTGGAATTATCAAAGAATGAGTTCTATTCCTATGATTTTACGGGAAGCACACTTGAAGTGGATTATACCATCAGGGAAGACCGGCTTCATACAGGAGTAAACTACGGGGCAGTGAGGCTGATCTCCTCTCATACTGATATAACTCTTCCGGTATTTGTAAATCACAGACCGGCAGACAGAGCAAAAAGAGAGGCATCCCTCAGACAGAAGAAACTGAGAGCCGAGCTTACGGAATGCTATGTGCGGTTCAGGATAAAGGATATCACTTCCAATGCATGGATAAACGAATCCAAAGAACTCATCGACAGGATGCTGTACATCGATATGAGTGATCCCCTTGTGAGACTGTATCAGGCTCACAGTCTCGTTGTGTCCCAAAGGGACAGGGAGGCGCAGATACTGATCGAAAAGATCGAATCCGAGTTTGACATATCAAAGTTTTCACCCGACCTGAAAGGATATCTGACATATCTGAAGGCAATGAATGCCAGGGATGATACGGATATCGGGGATGCCGTAAAAACAGTATGGGCTTTATATGAAAGCCACAGGGACAGGGATGCGCTGCTTTGGATACTCATTTATCTTGATGAGACAGTGAAAAGATCTCCGGAACGTGAAAAGGAACTGCTCTTCAGACAGTTTGAGAGAAATTCATCAAGCCCCCTTCTCCTCATCGAAGCCTATGTCCTGTTTTCAAAAGAACCGTCACTTTTGACAAAGCTTGAAAAGATAGATATCAGGATCCTTTATTATGCGATAAAAAAGGGACTTTTCAATAAATCACTGGAGGAAAGGGTCATCCAGCTTGTTTCAAGGAGCAGGAGATTTGATCCGCTTCTTTTCACCGTCCTTTCCGAATATTTTGCAGAGTTTGATGATGATGATATCCTGACGGCGATCTGTTCATATCTGATCAGAAATGAAAAGACGGGAAAGGAATACGGGAAATTTTTTGCAGAGGCGATAGAAAGAGAGCTGCGCATAACCAACCTCTATGAGTATTATCTTTATACTTTGCCGGAAAACCATACGGCACTGCTGCCCAGACACGTGCTTCTTTACTTTGGACTTCAGAGCAACCTGCCACCGGTCCTAACCTCCTATGTTTTTGCAAATATGATAGTGCATGAGTCAGAGGTGCCGGATCTTTTGGAGGAATGCAGGATGAGGCTTTCCGATTTTGCAGTAAAGGAGATCTATGCCGGACATATAGATGAGAATCT
>JAFSWJ010000272.1 GCA_017444545.1 Lachnospiraceae bacterium | reverse complement strand
GCGCGCTGGCTTCTGACACATCCCGACTATCTGATCCTTGATGAGCCCACGAGAGGAATAGACATAGGAACAAAGATCGACATCCAGAAGCTTGTATTAAAGCTTGCAAGCGAGGGAATGAGCATCACCTTCATCTCCTCCGAAACGGATGAGATGCTGCGTACCTGTTCCAGGCTCATCGTCATGAGGGACAGAAAGGTTGTAGGAGAGCTTAAAGGTGAAGACCTGACACAGAACAAGATCATGAGTACTATAGCGGGAGGTGAAGAGAAAAAATGAACCAGGCAGCAAACAAGAAAAAACCCATAGTCCTCTCAAAGATCTACAAAAACCAGATATTCATTCCGCTTGCAGCGATGTTTATCCTGCTTTTGTTCAACCTGATAGCCGATCCCGGCTTTTTCAAGATCTCAATGGGACTGAACAGCGCCGGAAACCCCGTTCTTTCGGGATATCTGATGACGGTGCTCGATAACGGCTCGGAGCTTGCGATCCTCGCCATAGGTATGACGCTTGTGACGGCGGCATCCGGCGGACAGGATATCAGCGTGGGCGCCGCAATAGCCATAGCGGGAAGTACCCTGCTGAGAGTGCTCTGCGGCACGAATACCAGACCTGATACTTTGAGGACACCCATATTTGTGGCATTTCTCATCAGCATGCTCGTAGCAATGGCTTTCGGAGCCTTCAACGGAGCACTGGTGGCCATCTTCAAGATACAGCCCATGGTGGCGACGCTTATATTATACACAGCGGGACGTTCCATCGCAGCATGGATCAACAACAATGAGCTTCCCATAATAAGTGATCCCAAGTTTGCTTATTACGGCGGGTTCATACCGGGGATACCCATCCCGACTCCGTTCTTTATAGCGGCAGCCATGGTCGTTCTTATTACACTGATACTGAAGTTTACGAATCTGGGTCTGTATACCCAGGCAGTCGGTATCAATGAGAGCTCGTCAAGGCTCAACGGACTGAACCCCGTGTTCATCAAGTGGCTGACATTTGTCATCCTCGGAGCCTGTGTTGCGGTTGCAGCCCTCATCAAGGTCAGCCGTCTGTCATCCATCAACTATTCGGTCATCGCAAAGGATATAGAGATGGATGCGATCCTTGCGGTTGCCCTCGGCGGAAATGCCCTCAGCGGCGGCAAGTTCAACATGGCAGCATCTGTCATCGGCGCTTTTGTTATCCAGATGCTGACAACGACGCTTTTCAAGTTCAAGGTGCCTTCGGATGCGCTCCCTGCCTACAAGGCTGTAGTCGTCATCCTGCTGGTGGTCTTTTCAGCTCCCGTTGTGAGGGAAAAGCTGGGCAAGCTCACAAAGCATTTTGGCATCCAGAGAAAGGAGGCAGTATAAATGTCGAATCTGACAAAGAAATTCAAAGATATGACTGATACGCAGCTCCTTTTGACCATTACCATCGTCGTGTTTTTTCTGATGTACATCGGAGCCATAGTTTTTCAGGGAAAGGGCTTTTTGAAGCCCCAGACCTTCTTTAACATCCTGAACGCCAATGCTGCACTTATTATACTGTCCTGCGGCATGAGCGTCGTGATGATCACCGGCGGTATCGATATCTCCGTCGGCGGTGTGACAGCGCTTGTCAGCATGTGCGCGGCAGTCTACCTTGATTTCAAGGGCGGTAATGTTGCGGTTTCAATGCTGATCGCCATAGGGATCGGACTTGCGTACGGTATCGTTCAGGGATTGCTGGTGGCATATCTTGATATCCAGCCCTTCATCGTGTCGCTTGCAGGTATGTTCTTTGCCAGAGGCATGACGACCATTGTCAACACCAACCCGTTCAACGTGCAGAATGAGAGCTTTCAGGCGCTCAAGAATGCCAGGATCATCGTGCCGGGCATGGGCTCTGTCAACAAGAAGGGCGTATATGTAAATGCCTATGTTGAGATCGGCGTGATCGTTGCCATCGTGATCGTCATCCTCATGTTCTGTCTGCTCAAATGGACAAAGCTTGGCAGGAATTTCTACGCTGTCGGCGGAAACAAGCAGAGCGCGCTGATGCTTGGTATCAATGTGAAAAGGACGAAGTTCATGTCACACCTGATCTGCTCGCTGCTTGCGGGAATCGGAGGATATGTGTATTTCCTTCACGTAGGATCCGGAGCCGCAACTCATGCCCAGGGCGCGGAGATGAACGCCATCGCATCCTCCATTATCGGAGGCACCATGCTGACCGGTGGTGTGGGCAATATAATAGGAACGTTTTTCGGAGTGCTGTCTTTGAGCACCATCCAGAATATCGTGTCCAGTGCGGGTCTTGACCAGGCCTGGTGGACGGGTATCACCATCGCGGCGATGCTGTGTATCTTCCTCGTGATCCAGTCGGTTGTCATGGCCAGGAAAAAGAGGGCGGTAAAGAAATAATAAGAACGTGAGAAATATTTAACGCTGCAGGTGCCGGTTTTTCCCGTTGGTTTTTTCACGGCTGTGATATTTAAGAAAGTGCATTATCACGACGCTGAGAAATAGAACGTCAAAATACCGGCATCTGCAGCTGTTTTTGATTGTGGCAGGGACCGGGATGATCTGAGACGGTTATCGCCCCCCGACGGGAAGGAACCTCATGTGCTGCCCCTGACATGACAGGTGGCGGGTTTGGATTTTCGTTTGTTTTTGAGGGCATGACATCATATAATGAAGAGTATGAAGAAGAGGATCGTTTTTATTATTTTGATATGTGTGATGATGGTTGCGGGATGTGCAAATGGTGCATCCCGTAAAGTTGCTGATGAGGGGACCGGGGAGACCAAGGAAGAGCTTGTGACCATCGGGTTTTCGCAGGTGGGCGCGGAGTCGGACTGGCGCAAGGAGAATTCGGAGTCCATGAGGTCGACGTTTACCCGGGACAAGGGGTATGAGCTGATCTTTGAGGATGCGCAGCAAAAACAGCAAAACCAGATAACTGCCATCAGGACCTTCATCCAGAGGGAGGTGGACTATATCGTGCTGGCGCCCGTGACTGAGGACGGATGGGACACGGTGCTGGGTGAGGCGCGGGATGCCGGGATACCCGTGATCATCGTGGACCGCATGGTAAACGTTGACGATGACAGCCTGTTTACCTGCTGGGTGGGCTCTGATTTCAAGCTTGAGGGAAAAAAGGCCTGTGCGTGGCTAAAGACCTATCTTGAAAGGCAGCATGTGAACCCCTCCGATGTGAAGATAGTTGATATCCAGGGGACCATAGGATCGTCTGCCCAGATCGGAAGGACCACGGGGCTTCGGGATGCGGTGCTTGAAAACGGCTGGAGCCTGCTTGATGCCGTTACCGGTGAGTATACCCAGGCAAAGGGCAGGGAGGCGGCGGCCAGGCTTCTGGAGAAGTATGATGATATAAATGTGATCTATTGCGAAAATGACAATGAGGCCTTTGGAGCGCTTGAGGCCATAGAGGCTGCGGGAAAAAAGGCTGGGGGCAATATCCGCGCGGGAGAGGTGATGGTCATCTCCTTTGACGGAGTGAGCGAACAGGCGCTGGATAACCTCAGGAACGGCAGCATTTCCTGCATAGGAGAGTGCAATCCCCTGCACGGACCCAGGGTCAGAAAGATCATCGAAAACCTCGAAAGAGGAGAGACCCCCGACAAGTATGAGTATGTGGACGAGGATATCTTCAGCGGCTTTGAGGACATAACGGAGATCACCGTGGACGGCACAAGCTACCCGGTAAAGATCATGGGGAAATAGAGCAGGATATTTATGTATGATTCCGGATTTATTAGCACTCAATTTTATTGAGTGCTAATTTTTTATTGACTTTTGGTTTCCGCGGTCTTAAAATCATCTTTGGACAGTGGGACGGGGGACGTATCTCTGTCCCACAATTATGTAAACCAATGCATAACAGCGTAACAGGGGACGGTTCTCTGTTACACCGGCACAGCAGAAGGACGGTTCTCTGTAACATCAGTATTCATCGACGTTTCACGGGTTTTTATTATCCGGCGAAACAGAGAACCGTCCCCGTGAAACAGAGAACCGTCCCCGTGAAACAGAAAGGAAGTGTTTTATTATGGCAGAAAAAAAAGGTTCGCTTTCGATCTCGAGCGAAAATATCTTCCCTATCATAAAGAAGTGGATGTATTCCGATCAGGATATATTCATCAGGGAGCTGATCTCCAACGGATGTGACGCCGTCACAAAGCTGAAAAAGCTGGAGATGATGGGCGAATACGAGGCCCCGAAAGAGGAAACGGACGGCTCGGACGGCGCCATGCTCAAGGGCAGGATTGACGTGGAGTGTGATGACAAAAACAGGACTCTCACTTTCATCGACAACGGTCTTGGAATGACAATGGATGAGGTTGATGAATACATTAATCAGATCGCTTTTTCCGGTGCCACGGATTTCATTGAAAAATACAAGGACAAGTCTGATGCGGATCAGATCATAGGGCATTTCGGTCTGGGCTTTTATTCTGCATTCATGGTAGCTGACAAGGTGACGATAGACTCCCTTTCCTACAAAAAGGATGCTGTGCCCGTTCACTGGGAGTGCGAGGGCGCAGGAACCGACTTTGAGATGAAGGATGGCGACCGTGACAGAGTCGGGACAAAGATCGTTCTGCACATAAACGACGACTGCCTCAAATACTGCAACGAGTACACCGTCCGCGAGGTGCTCGAAAAATACTGCTCCTTCATGCCTACCGAGATTTACCTCACCAATGTGAACAAGGCGCCCGAGGAGCCTAAAAAGGACAAGGACGGCAAGGAGATCCCGCCTGAGGCTCCAAAGCCCATCAACGATACCCATCCCCTGTGGGCAAAGACTCCCAAGGACTGTACGGATGAGGAGTACAAGGAGTTTTACCGCAAGGTGTTCAGGGATTACAGGGAGCCGCTTTTCTGGATCCACCTCAATATGGACTATCCCTTCAACCTCAAGGGAATCCTGTATTTCCCCAAGATCAATATCGAGTACGAGTCCATCGAGGGCGTGATCAAGCTTTACAATAATCAGGTATTCATAGCTGATAATATAAAAGAAGTCATTCCGGAGTTCCTGATGCTTTTAAAGGGTGTCATCGACTGTCCGGATCTGCCGCTCAACGTTTCAAGGAGTGCTCTGCAAAATGACGGCTTTGTGACGAAGATCTCTGATTATATAACAAAGAAGGTTGCGGAGAAGCTGTCCGGCCTTTGCAAGACCGACAGGGAAAACTACGAGAAATACTGGGCGGATATCTCGCCTTTCGTGAAGTACGGCGTGCTCAGAAACGACAAGTTTGCCGAAAAGATCAATGATTATATCCTCTTCAAGGATATCTATGACAAGTTCACCACCCTGCCCGAGTGCCTGGAGGTGAAGCCCACCGATACGGAGGAAACCGACGGAGAGGGTTCCTCGGCATCTGAGGGATCCTCGGGTTCTGAGGACGGGAAGGCATCAGATGAGGGTTCTGATGCATCAGAGTCATCTGCGGCTTCTGCATCCGGTGAGGGTTCCGATGATGATGAGAAGGCATCAGATACGGCCG
>JAFSWJ010000271.1 GCA_017444545.1 Lachnospiraceae bacterium | reverse complement strand
GGTGCACCTGTACATCCTCGCCCATTTATCAAGACCACGTTCTTTGTCCTCCCGGGTTGCATTGTCTACCTTTGTCAAGTCTAACACAGATATACTGAATTTGTCAGTATATCTCTTGTAGGATTTCGTGTTCCTTTGTCCCGCAAAACATCCTTATTTTTCAAGCTGCTGCCTTGAAACAAGCTCCGCAAAAAAGCCGTTTTTTGCCATCAGCTCATCATAGGTGCCCTCTTCGACTATCCTTCCTTTGTCAAGACAGAGGATCCTGTCGCAGTTTTTGATGGTCGAAAGCCTGTGCGCCACCACAATCCTCGTGCATTTTAAGGCATCGAGGGAATCGGAAACGTGCTTTTGGGTAATATTATCCAGAGCGCTCGTGGCCTCGTCAAATATGAGGATCTCCGGTTTTTTGCAGATGGCACGCGCTATCATGAGACGCTGGCGCTGTCCTCCCGAAAGCCCGCTGCCACCCTCGGAGATGAGGGTCTTCATCCCCATGGGCATCTGCCTGATGTCCTCCGCGATCCCCGCAAGTTCTGCTGCCTCCCAGGCATCATCAAGGGATGCATCCGGCGTGGAAATGATTATATTATAGAGGATATTTCCCACAAAAAGCCTGCTGTTCTGCATCACCGTACCTATATGGCGTCTCACGGAAGCGGCATCAACAGATGCCAGATTGTTTGAATCATAAAAGATACTGCCCTTTTCCGGCTTTTCAAATCCCAAAAGGAGCCTTACCAGAGTGGATTTCCCGCATCCGGAATGACCCGTTATGGCCACATACTCTCCGGGACGGACCTTGAACGAAATATTCTCAAGCAGATAGGAACTCTTTTCACTGTAGCGGAAGTATACGTTTGAAAGCTCCACCGAACCTCTGAGATTTTCAACGATGGGCATGTCGGAGGAATCCTCCGGAACCTCCGAAAGCAGGGGCGATACCAGGTCAAACAAAGGCGCGACGCGCACGATACTCTGCGCGATCCCCGCTGTGGCAAGGATGGCCGCGCCCATTTGACCGTAGGCAACATTAAAGGCCATATAATCGTCATAGCGGATACCGCTTTTTGAAGCCAGATAATAAATGAAAACCGTACCCACTATCCCGGTCACCGTGATGATCGAAGGAAGCGCCTGAAGCAGGGCCGGACGGTTGTAGGCGGGAGCGGAATAGTCGGAATATTTGCCGGCCCATTTTGCAAAGGCCCGGTTTTCCGCTCCGGCAAGCTTGATCTTTTGTATCCCGGCAAGCATCGAAGTCACCGTTCCCGAAAGCTCTGCATTTGCCTCCGTCTTTTTCTTTTCAAAACGAATGGTGACGGCAAGGGCTATGACGGTGAACAGTGCCTGGGCCAGAACGGTCAGAAATGCCGGGACCACCAGACCATGAGCATATCTTGCGATCTGAAACAGATATATCAGGGACAAAAGACAGGTCAGTCCCGAGCCCGCGGCAACCAAAGTCAAAACCTCGGCAAGCTCCCGCAAGGATGTGACCCTCACCGCCAGATCACCGGAATTGTACTTCCTGAAAAAATTCACCGGCAGATTCATCATCCTGGCGTAGGCCGCCGATTCCGCATATATCCCCATCTTGATGGAAACCCTGCCCATCAGGAGATTGCGGCAGGCATTTATTATAAGAGTCGAAACCGCCACCCCGAAAAGCAGCGCCGCTAAGGGTGCGATGAGGCTGCTGTTGCCGGAGGGCACGACCAGACTAAAGCCCAGCTTGTTTGCCCAGGGCGGCAAAAGACCGGTCAGTGCGGCAGCAAGCGCAGCCAGAAAGACCAGGATGAAATCACCCGCATCAAGGGATCCCAGCATAAACAAAAGCAGATCATTTTTTCCAAGCCTGCCTGCAGGCAGTGAACGGTAAAAAAACACCGCTTCCTCTTCAAAAAGCTCTCTGTTCTTTTTCGTGATCCTCTTCCTCTTTCCGTCATGGGGATCAGTATAATAATAACCTCCCAGACCTGCCGGGATGATCGCGGCATATTCCCCGCTTTTAAGCTTTCCAAGCATCGGTCCGAAGGCGGTTCTTTCCCAGTCATCCTTCAAGGTCACGTTTCTGTGCATGACAGCGCAGGGACGGCAAAGATACTCAAGCCTTTCCTCAAGCTTCGTCACTCCCCCGGGAACCTTTCCCGTCCTGTACCCGTAGTATTTCAGACACAGCCTGACCGCACGGTCTGCAAGCTCTCCTCCCTCATCCGGACCCGCGCCAAAAACACCTGCCGCTCCGATACCTGCGGCAAGCTTTTCAAAGGCCCGCCTTTTTTGCCTTTCATCCAGACGGCTTCGTATATCGATCTGCGATTCAAAAAAATCCCTGTCTTCCAAGATCAGTCACTCCTTATGAGTTTTGCATATTTACCGTCTGCTGCCATGAGCTCCTCATGTGTTCCCCGCTCTTTGATCCTGCCCTTTTCAAGCACTATTATCTCATCACAGTTCCTCACCGTGCTGAGCCTGTGGGCAGCTATGATACAGGTGATCCCGCGTTCCCTGATATTATTTAAAACGGCTGCTTCCGTCTCTGCATCCAGAGCACTCGTTGCCTCGTCAAGGATGATGATGGAAGGGTCCAAAGCCAGTGTCCTTGCTATCTCCAGACGCTGGAGCTGTCCTCCGGAAAAGTTCTTTCCCTGAGGCACGATCATGTCATCATAGCCTTCGGGCCGCTCCATGATGTCACTGTGTATCTCCGCATCCCGGCAGGCAAGTATCACCTCAAAATCCTCTATGGATCTGTCCCAGAGCCTCACATTGTCGGCTATCGTATCATCAAAGACCGAAATATCCTGGTCAACCACGGCAAGGGAGCTTCGCAAAAGCCCGTTCGGGATCTTTTCGACAGGGCAGCCGTCAAATTCCACCTTTCCGGACCAGGGCCTGTAGAGTCCGGTCACGAGCCTTCCTATGGTGGATTTGCCGCAGCCGCTTTCCCCCACCAGAGCCACCCACTGTCCGGGCTTTACATGAAGGGAAAAATCTTCTATGAGAGGAGGCTCCAGCGGCGCGTAGCCAAAAGTCACATCCTCCATATCTATCCTGCCGGACAGCTTGGATTTATTAAGCATATCCTCCCCGGCATCGTTTTTATTATCCTCCGGCGTATCCGCAGGATAATTCATCACATCCTCCAGCCGCTCCATCTGGGTCCTGGCCTCCTGGACCATCTGCCCCAGACGTATGATCTCCATGACGGGAGTGAGAAAGGCCGTCAGAAATCCGGTGAAGGCAAGCAGCGTACCGGGAGTCATCTCCCCCGTGATTATGAGACGGATCCCCATGCACAGCACTATAATACCTGCAGCCTGCGTCAAAGCCTCAGGTATCATCCCGAGATACGCATCTATGCGTTTCATGCGCACATCCGCTTCATTTACGGCAGCCTGATAACCGCCCCAGGAGCTGAAAAATTCATTTTCTACACCGGAGGCCTTGATGGTCTCTATCATATCTATGCCGCTGACCGTGGCACCGAAATATTTTCCCGTATCGGCAAACAGTGCCCGGGAAATATTGATCCTTTTTTTTGCGATATAGGCAGATACAAAGGCGTTCATGAGAACAGTGAAGACTCCTACCACTGTGAGGATCACGGAATAGCGCAGCATTATGACAAGATAGAGAACGAGCATGACACAGTCTATGAGAACAGGCGCAAACTGCCCCAAAAAGGTGGTGACCACATTTTCATTTTCGCTCTGCCTCACCTGCAGATCGCCGATGGAACGCTGGGCAAAAAATCCCAGCGGCAGATGCAGGAGATGCTCAAAAAAGCGGGAGGACGAAAGCATCGCCGCCTTTCCCTGTATGCGCAGGAAATAAACGGCATTGATCATGGATGCCACCGAGACGATGAGGGCAAACAAAAGCAGAAAGAAACACAGCGGCAAAAGCCACTCCCTGTGCCCTTCCGTCAGGATACCGTCCAGGAATATCCTGCTGACTCCCGTATTCATAATAAGTGCAAGGGACACTGCCGCCGATGTCAGCATCACAAAAAGAATTGAGGAGGAAAGCCCTTTGAGGCGTTTGATCACATACCCAAGTACATCGGGCCTGCTCCCGCCGGGCTTGAACTCATCGGTCTTTTCAAAGGTCAGAACGATCCCCGAATAATGTTTGTTGAAATCATCGATGGATATCTTTAACTCGCCGCCTGCAGGGTCGTTTATGAAAACGCTCTTCTTTTTCATATCCCTGATGACGACAAAATGGGAATAATCCCAGAATGCTATGCAGGGGAAGGG
>JAFSWJ010000270.1 GCA_017444545.1 Lachnospiraceae bacterium | reverse complement strand
CGAGTCGTTTTTATTATCATCCCGATCCTCATGACAACCGTCAAAATATATGATATTTTACCATATTTTTTGCAAGCATTAAAGGATGATCGGTGGTATAATAAAAACGTGGAGGGTTGCTTATGGCTATCATCAATTGCAGAAAATGCCACAGGGTTTTTGAAGCTTTTTCGGGCTTTTCCTCTGTGTGTCCGCAATGTATCGTAAAGGAAGAAGAGGATTTCAAAAGAGTCAAGAGCTACATATGGGACCATCCAGGCGTAACGGTGGATGAGGTGTCTCAGATCTGCGATGTGTCTCCCCATGATGTCAGGGAATGGCTCAGAGAGGAGCGTCTGTCACTGAAGCAGGGTGTCGCTGCGGGGCTCCTCACCTGCGACATCTGCGGAAAACCCATCCTTGCCGGACGGCTCTGTGAAAAATGCAGGGAAAAGGCCAGGCTCGAGATGGCGCCTCCTCACGAGAAGGTCCAGATGAAGGGCTCGTATGTTGCCTCGCCTGAAGCCGAGGAGGCATCAAAGATGAGATTCCTGGATTCGGTGAACAAAAATAATTAAACGGTTTGGGACAGGGGGACGGTTCTCTGTTTTGGTCTTTCACGAAACAGAGAACTGTCCCCCTTTTAAACCGACGCCGTCAGCCCGTTTTCTCCGGCGTCTATTTTTATGACACTGCCCTCTCCGGCTCCCTTTTCCAGTATGAGTCTGGCTGCAAGTGTCTCCACATTCTTCTGCATGAATCGTTTCAAGGGTCTTGCACCGTATATAGGATCGTATCCTCCGTCGACCACAAACTTCTTTGCAGCGTCCGTCAGTTCGATCTTTATCTGCCTGTCGGCAAGTCTTTCATTTGTGTCCCCGATGAGGAGATTTATGATCCCGCTGATATCATCCTTCGTCAGCGGCTTGAACATGATGATCTCATCAAGCCTGTTCAAAAACTCCGGTCTGAAGCTTCCCCGAAGTTCCTCCTCCACCTCATCAGCCGCTTCCTTTCTGATATTTCCGTCCTCATCTATCCCATCGAGCAGATAATGCGAGCCTATGTTTGAAGTCATGATGAGGATCGTATTCTTGAAATCCACCGTTCTGCCCTGGCTGTCGGTGATCCGTCCGTCATCGAGGACCTGCAAAAGCACATTGAACACATCGGGATGGGCCTTTTCCACCTCATCGAAAAGCACCACGGAATAAGGCTTTCTCCTCACCGCCTCCGTCAGCTGCCCGCCTTCATCATAGCCCACATATCCGGGAGGCGCTCCTATGAGACGGGATACCGAGAATTTCTCCATGTACTCCGACATATCTATCCTGACCATATTTGATTCATCATCAAAAAGACTTGCGGCCAGTGCCTTTGCAAGTTCCGTCTTGCCCACACCTGTAGGTCCGAGGAATAAAAACGAGCCTATGGGTCTTTCGGGATCCTTGATTCCGGCACGGCTTCTGAGGATGGCATCGCTGACCTTTGTCACGGCATCATCCTGTCCTATCACCCTTTCATGCAGGATATCCGGAAGGTGAAGGGTCTTTTCCCTTTCTCCCTCGGTAAGCTTCGCAATGGGTATGCCCGTCCATCTCGAAACTATACGCGCGATCTCGTTTTCGTCCACCGCTTCATGAACAAGGCTCAGGTCCTTATTATTTAACTGATGCTCCTCGTATTCGAGCTGTTTTTTCAGCTCAGGCAGTTTACCGTAGGACAGCTCGGCGGCCTTTTCCAGATCGCCGTTTCTCTGGGCAATGGCTATCTCGTTGTTTGTCTGCTCGATCTGCTCCCTGATCTGCGATAGCTTTCCAACGCTCTCCTTTTCGTTGTCCCACCTTGCTTTTTCGTTTGTGAACTTCTCGTTCAGTTCAGAGATATCCTTTTGCAGTTCTTCCAGTCTGGCCTTT
>JAFSWJ010000269.1 GCA_017444545.1 Lachnospiraceae bacterium | reverse complement strand
CCCTCGGAAAACTTGGACACGGATGCCATCAGAGTCCTGAGTATCCCCTTCGTGTATTCATTGTCCGAGAAGCCGGTCTGGAAGGTCTCCAGTATGTCATCGTAAAGATCGTTGAAGGTCGGATAATCAGAGGGGGAAAGCTTTGAAAAATCCGTATCCTGGTCTATACCGCGGCTTGTGTACATATTTGTGGTAAGGCTGTTCAGAAACTCCAGCGCCTCCGGCGTCAGTCCGGGAAGTATCTGTCTGTAAAACTCCTCCAGAAACTGCAGATGAACCGAGAAGGTATTGGCCTTTGCCTTTTCATCAGCACTTTCCTCATCCTCCTCATCATCCGAAAGAGAGGTTATGATGTGGAAGGGATTCAGCCTTCCCTGGGATGCCGTACCCACATCAATGATCTTTCCGTTCAGGCCGGCCGCCATCTTTGTATACTCATTTTCGGGATCGAGGATGAATATCTTTGAATCCTCCGCCGCCAGCTGAGCAAGAATGCTCTTTGTCGCATAGGATTTTCCGGAACCGGACTTTCCTATGATCACGGTGTTTGAATTGACTCTCTCCGAATCCCTGCGGAAGAAATTGATGAACACCGGGATCCCTGCGGAATTTCCTATGTAAAGACCGTCCTTGTCACAAAGGCTCTTGTACACGAACGGAAATACGGCTGCGCAGGAATTTGAGTGAATGCCTCTCTTGTATCTCTCAAATGCATCAAAGCCCGAAAGGGATACCGAGGAATAGGCTTCAAACTGCTGCATGAACATATCGGTGACCCTGAAGCCGTCCTCGGAAAGAGCCTGTCTCACCCTCTTTTTCCCTGAATTGGGATCCGTCTTGGTCTTGTAGCCGCTCTTTTTTTGCTCCGAAAGCTCATAATCATTGACCTGGACATACATGTTCACATTGAAAAGAGTCTCGTTCTCACCCTGCAGGGAACGCAGAACACTTGCAAGAGCCTGTATCTGCGTATCAAGATCTATGATACGGCTTGCCTTGGCCGTACTGTTCCTCTGCTCGCGAAGTTCCTCCAGTGATCTGTCTATCTGTCTGATGCCCTTTGATCTTTCTATGGGCGTCATCTTCATGACCACATTGGTGCCCACCGTGTTGAACATCTGTGCTCCCCAGGCATTTCCAACCAGAACGGGATATTCCCTGAGCCTGAAATTGTGTGTGACCAGATCGTCATACTGGACCGTTCTGGTGCCTATCTTTATCTCATCGGGAAGTATCCAGTCCATGTAACGGTCCGGAGTCAGCTCCTGTGCCGTTCTCTCGTCAAAGCCAAAGCCGTAATTGTATTTCAGAAATACTGCCAGTTCACTTCCGGAAAGCTCGTGACACTCGATGTTGTTTGTCGCAAAATCGGATATGGCATTTTTTATCTGGGTTTTGAGCAGTTGTCTGTCCTTGTGTATGAACATCAGATAATGAAAGGGCATATATACCTTGTTTTTAAAGTCTATATCCTGGAGATGCTCTATCCTGTCCTGGATGATGCCTGCCCTCACGGTCAACTCTTCCTTTCCGAAGATGCCGTTTACATAT
>JAFSWJ010000268.1 GCA_017444545.1 Lachnospiraceae bacterium | reverse complement strand
TCTGAAGCCATATGGGCGCACCCAGCATGGATGCTATGAGCGCCGCAAGAGCTCCTGCCGCAAACCATATGCATGTCAGGGAGACTGTTGATGCCTCGACCAGAAGCATCGCTATTAAAACGACGAGCCAGATCCCGCTCTGGACTCCGGCTCCGAAAAGATCACTTATTATTCCGTTCATATTTCATCCTACCAGAATACGTGGTGTCCGACGACCACACCTGCATGCCCCGATCTGGCATTTCTGAAGTGTGTAGCCGTTCCTATATTTGATACGCCGCTGATGGCATCCTTTGCAGCCTGCCTTGCCACCGGTCCTATGGCACCCGTCGAAAGTGTCACAGCCAGCTTTCCGCTGGATGCAGGTCCGAACTGTCCGGGCGCATAGATAGCACCCCTGATGCTGCCGTACGAACCCCTCGCCCTGTTCATGACCACGGCTCCCACCGCAAGCTGTCCTTCATATATATCATTTCCGCATTCACACTGTATGAGAGCAGCCAGCAGAGTCTCATCATCAACAGATGCACTTGTTGCGCCGTTGTTTGTCACATTGGTGGCCGTAGTCTGGGCTGCGTTGTTGTTTTCCGCTGCCGCTGCTACGGATTCCTTCACCTTGTCTGCAGAAGACTTGGAGCTCTTTTTGAGTTTCTCCGAAGCCTTTGCCGCCGCTTCTTTTTGTTCCTTTTCCTTCTTTTCTCTGGCAGTGACCTCTTCTATGGTCTCTCCCTGCAGAAAATCATATCCGACTGAGATATAGTCGTTCGACACATATCCTTCTTCGGCACCCTCAGTACCGTCGTCGAAGCGTACCTTTGTCCACCCTTCTTCGGAATCTACAACCCTGACCTCGACTCCCTGTCCGAGGAGGGCGGTAATGTCTGCATTTTCATCAGCATCCGCACGGACTCTCAGAGTTTCCGTCGTGATGGTCGCTATCTTTCTGTTTCCTTCTTCTATCTTTGTCTTTGCATCATCTCCGAAGACCAGGTACTCATCCTTTGCCCAGCCATCGAGATTTCCGGATTTCACATGAGTCCATCCGTCACGCTGCTCAACTATCTCTGAGACACAGTCCTTGTACAGATAACCTGCAAGAGAAGCATCCTCACCCGGCTCCCTGCGGACATTCATGGCATTCTCCACATTTGCAACGCAAAGTCCTGAAAGCTCGTCATTTTCTTCTTCCGAAGGAACACTTTCCTCCGGAGCAGACAGAGTGTCAAAGGTTACCACATCCGCGGAACTGTCGACGACCGTCATTGCCTCTCCGCCGGCACCGGCAAAAAGGACATCTGTCTTTGCAGCACGTCCTGCAGACACGACCATCGAACCCTGGGTATCATACATGGGGTCGGCATACTTTCCCGCTCCTGCAGATACATCCTTCAGAACATCCGATGCAAATACAGTGTATTCAGTTGAAAGAGCAAGCAGCAGGCCAAGCGTTGCCGCCACTGCCGTCATCATACACTTCTTCACCATACGTGCATCTTAACAAATTTGTAATATTATGTCAAATTGCGCTATTATAACACCTGTATTTTCACTACATCTTGTGGTCCCGAATGTAATAAATACGAAATATATTATTCGCCCTGCTGTCTTGTCAGGTAAACGTCCTCTCTCAAATGAAATCCGCTGTCTATGATCTCCTCGTCCATATTATCTTTTGTAACAGCTATGGGATCGATCTTTACATAGGGTACCGTGTACCTCCCGTCCTCAACCGAATCATCCGTATCCACACCCTGACCGGATGCCAGCTTTACGGCACATTCGGCTGCTTTTTTTGCCAGCTTTTCGATCGGCTTGTAAACCGTCATGGTCTGTGTTCCCTCAACAACTCTCTGGCAGGCATCCAGATCCGCATCCTGTCCCACCACGGCCACCTCGCCGGCTCTCCTTTTGACCGAATAATATCTCACTGCCTGACCCGCCAGTGAATCGTTCCCGCACATCACTCCGTCCACGGAATCCGCCAGGTCCTGATGGTCCTCCAGATACCTGAAGGCCTCCTCTCCGTTCCACTCTGAGGCGTAGTACACATCCACCACCCTGATATTCCGTCCCGCCATGGTCTCGTCAAAGCCTTTGTTCACCAGAGATACATTGTTGTCCTTTGCAGGCCCGTTTATCTTTAGTATCTTTCCCTTTCCCGAAAGAGATGTGAGAAGTGCCTTTGCCATGTAATGCCCCACCATCTCATTGTCAAAAGAAATGTAGAGATCCACGCCTGCATTTCTCACCAGCCTGTCGTAAGCGATCACCGGAATGTTTTTTGCCTTTGCTTCCCTCATCTCTCCGGCAAGCGCGTTACTGTCCACTGCTACGACCACTATCACATCCACGCCTTTTTCGATGAAGTATTTGATCTGATCCTTCTGTTTGTTCACATCACCGTTGGCGTTCTGGACATTGACCTCGGCTCCCAGATCCTTTGCGGTCGACACAAAGATATCCCTGTCTCTTTCCCATCTCTCTATGACAAAGCTGTCAAAGGTCACTCCTATCTCAATCGGATCTCCCTTTCCTCCAACCTTTTTCTGCTGGTCATCCGCCTCCCCTCCGGTACTGCAGGAGGAAAGCAGCAGGGCACAAAGTATCAGACAGATGATCCTCTTTTTGTTCCTCATTTATTCTCCTTCACGCTCTCACGATACTCCGTGGGCGTCACTCCTTCCGATTTTTTGAATATCCTTGAAAAGTAATTCGGATCGGAATATCCGACCTGTGCACAGATATCCTTGATGGAATTGTCCGGATCCTTCATCAGTTCCATTGCCTTTTTCATACGGAGCGATGTCAGGTATTCCATAAAGGTCTCTCCTGTTTCCTCTTTGAAAAGCCTGGACAGATAATAAGGACTCACCTCCGCATATCCCGCCACATCATCAAGGGATATATCCTTCGCATAATTCTCCTCTATGAATCTTTTTGCAGTCTCCGCCGTGCTCTCCGTTCTTTCACTTCTTCTTGAAAGATCGCCGGAGGATCTGTATCCTCTGGGAAGATCGTCTGCATGCACGACCCTTTCTCCGGAGTATTCCAATGCATCAAGCGCCAGGCTGTAGGATTCGTACAGAGAACGCAAAGGCCTTGCCGGTCCTATGCCTATCCTGAATTCCGAGCCGGTTTTCTCACTGAGCTCACTGACAAGCTTTTCCGACTTTTTTTCCAAGGACTCGCTTTCCGTATGATCCTTTCCTTCATCCTTCACTGCAAAGAAGCATATGATCTTGTTTGAAAGCAACGGTCCGACTATGCAGTTGAATCTGCCTTTGATCAGTTCTCTGATCCTTTCATATTTCGGCTGGATTCGGATACCCGCGCCGACGGGTCCCGTATCCTCCTTGTCGTTTTCCCCCCTGGCCTCGATCACCATCATATATCCCCTGTTCTCGTCTATGCCGAGAAGAGTCCGGTAATTGTCCGCCTCGTTTCCGTAGTTTTCCTGAAACAGTATGGTATAGATGAAGCCTGCTTCGATCATGGGGACAACGCTTTCCATCTTTTCCATAATGAGAAGCTCATTGTTCCTCTTTTCGCGCAGCTCATCTATCTTTGCCATGGCCCTTTTGAGGACGTCGGTTATCATCTCCTTGTTGAAGGGCTTGTTCAGATAGTCCAGCACATTCAGATTGATAGCCTCTCTTGCATAATCAAACTTGTCATAGGCACTCATTATTATGAGCACGATGGAGGAATTTGATTTGCGAAGTTCCTTCATGGCCTCGATCCCGTTTATCCCGGGCATCTGGATATCCATGAAGGCGATGTCGGGTCTGAAGCTTTCAGACATCTCTATGACCTGTCTGCCGCTCTTTGCGATCTGTATCTCAAATTTATCCGGAAACTTTTTTTCTATTATAAACTTCAGGGAATCGGTCACTATCCCTTCGTCGTCTGCCAGCAGAAGCTTATACATCATCTCCTCCGTTACTGTCCGGTATGAAAAGCGTCACTGTAGTACCCTTGTCTTTTCCGTCACTTTCGATCTTCAGAACCTCTTCCGTTCCATAATAAAGACGCATCCTCGATATCACGTTCAAAAGTCCGACTCCGTTTGAATCCTTCATGATCTGTTCCTCGCCTGCGGTTCCGGCCATGACCTCCTCTATCCTCCGGGCTGTCATGCCTGCTCCGTTATCAAGAACCTTTACTTCGATCCTGCCATCGGATCTTTTGACTGAAAGCTTTATGAGCTTTTCCCTGTCGATATTCCTCACACCGTAGTTTACCGCATTTTCGACCACGGGCTGGAGTATCATTCCCGGAACCACCACTCCGGTACAGTTTTCATCCACGTCCTTTTCAAAATGGATCTCGCCGGAAAACCTGACGTTCAGGATGTAGATATAATTATCCACCAATCCTATCTCCTGTGCAAGGGTGGTGTCCCCGTCAGCACCCTTGATCCTGTATCTGAAAAATGCCGCCATGTTCTGTATATAATCATAAGTCCTGTCGGCATCTTCAAGCATGGCAAGCTGGGCTCCTGCATTGAGGGTGTTGAAAAGGAAGTGAGGGTTTATCTGTGCCTGGAGATACTTCAGCTCCGCATCCTTCAGATGGGTCTCCATCATTATCTGTCTCTCGCGGACCGGATCCATGATGTTCTTTGTATACAGTCCCGTGACCAGGATGTTAAAGATACTCATTATCACCAGCACCAGGATGGTGATATACTCCAGAGATCTGAAGCTGCCCATCAGTCCCGTGTAGTTTCTGGTATTCTGCTTGAACCTCTCATTGTTCAGGCTGTAGATATATGAATTGATATATCCGTAGATCTCCTCGGCCGTATCATAGGACTGCCTGTACTTTTCCACTACCCTTCCTCTTTTTGCCTGAATGGTCCGGGAAGTATACCTGAGGTAGGTATCCGACAGTTTTATGATATTGCTCTGGATCACTCCCAGATCCCCGCCGTTGTTTAATCCCTCCAGTTCGGTGAGACGATCCTTGTAGGTCTGTTCCGCTTCAAAGTATTTTTCTATTGAGTATGTTGATTTCGTGTTCAGATAATCATTCATGCTCCTCTGAACCGTATCAAGCGCATCCTTTGCCTCGTTTATCAGAAAGTTTGTATAATAAACACGGTTCACGCTGTCTATCGCATTATTGATATTGATGAACATGATGATGTTCACCAGTATGACTATAACGGAGGTGACAAAAAAGAAGATAGTCAGCTTCATCTGTACCGAAAGGGATTCTCTGTTTTTACTCAATCTCTTCCTCCCCTCCGGACGCTGTGTAGTCCATGACATTCCCGCTGTTTATCACATAGATGTCCGCCGGCATGTATTCGTTGACATACCCGTAGGCATCATATTCGGAAAGTGCTTCAACACAATATCTTCCCATCTGTTTTGTATCGACGGTTACCGTTGCGGTGATAATGTTTTTTTCAACCGATGAAAGGATGGTATCGTTGCTGTAGAAACCATAGACCCGGACATCTCCGACCCGGTTGTAGTCTACCAGAGCCTGGCAGACACAGGTCGTGTTCACTTCACTAAGTGCGACCATGATATCCGGAAGCTCCGATCCCCTGATGAGGCTGCTGATGGTCTCCTCCGCCTCAAAGGCCGATGTATCCGAAACAGCCAGGTTCTTCAACGTGATCCTGTCAAGGACCTCCGCCTTGTTCAGTGTGTCCACTATCCCCTGGAAGGTGATGTTCTGACTTGTATTTTTTGAATCCGGACTGGTCAGCACCAGAACCTCGGCTTCTTTTCCCGTATCGTTTTTCAGGATCTGCTCTCCAAAGGTTTTTCCCAGTTCATAATAAGCAAATCCCACAAAGGATTTTCGAAGCGATGTCGCATTATCCCGTCCCATGGTTATAACGGGAACTCCCATGCTGTCTGCCCAGTTTATGAGTTCCTTTGTCTTCTGCGACTCATCCGCCTGAAAGATGATCCCGTCCATACCGGCATACACGGCTATCTTCAAAAGTTCTTCGCTGTCATACTCCTCCGTCAGGTTTTTTCCCATGAACTCTATATAGTCACCGCTTCCGCGGGAAGCATTTACCGCCTCCTCGTAGATCGCATTGTACATATTGTCGCTCCTGTCATCGCAGATATAGGCATAGTGATGCTCATATCCTTCTCCCGGTTCAGTATCCAGTGCCAGCTGTCTTGTCTGCTGGGTGAAATACACAACGATAAAGACGGATATGACCGCCATGAGCACGACAAAAAGGATTATGACCCTGAAGGTGTTTTTGTTTTCACTCTTGTTCATATACTACAGGATTTTACCATAAAAAAATCCTCCCCGCCCGGTCTTTTTCAGGGACAGGCGGGGAAGGTCATTTTTGTTTTGATCTTATTATGCGAAAGGATTTTCCGTAGGATATCTCATGCCCTTCGGCTGATTGAATCCGATCTCTGAAGGATCAACTCCGATATACTTGTAAACCTCATAGAGCGGCTTGCCGTAGTGTCCGAACATAACTGCTCCGTGGTGAGGGAAGTTCTTTTCGATGAGCCAGTGTCTGTAGAACCTTCCCATCTCGGGGATGGCAAATACTCCGATGCCTCCGAATGACCTTGTGGCAACAGGGAGAACCTCGCCTTCTGCCAGATATGCACGAAGCTTTGCATCTGCCGTAGACTGAAGTCTGAAGAAGGTGATATCGCCGGGTGCGATGTCGCCCTCGAGTGTTCCGTTCGTCACCTCTCTCGGAAGGTTACGCGCCATGATCTTCTGGAATCTCATCTCACAGTTTCCAAGCTTTGATGAGCAGGTATTTCCGCAATGGAAGCCCATGAAGGTATCGGTATGTGTGTAATCGAACTTGCCCTTGATGGACTCGTTGTACATATCATCCGGAACCGAGTTGTTGATGTCAAGGAGGGTCACGCTGTCATTTGAAATGCAGGTTCCGATGAACTCGGAAAGAGCTCCGTAGATATCAACCTCGCAGGATACAGGTATGCCTTTTCCGGTAAGTCTGGAATTGACATAGCAGGGAACGAACTTGAACTGGGTCTGGAATGCAGGCCAGCATTTTCCGGCTATGGTCACATACTTCCTGTAGCCCTTGTGCTGCTCGATCCAGTCTGTAAGGGTCAGCTCATACTGTGCAAGCTTCGGAAGGATCTCGGGGATCTTGTTTCCGGTGCCGAGTTCCTTTGCCATGTCAGCCACAACATCATTGATCCTCTTGTCATCTGCATGATTGTTGAAGGCTTCGAAAAGATCCAGCTCAGAGTTTTCCTCAATCTCAACGTCAAGATTGTAGAGCTGCTTCACGGGAGCGTTGCAGGCAAGGAAATTGAGGGGCCTGGGTCCGAATGAGATGACCTTGAGGTTCTTCAGTCCGTCCACTGCACGAACGATGGGAACAAATTCATTGATCATCTTTGCGCAGTCCTCTGCCGTACCTACAG
>JAFSWJ010000267.1 GCA_017444545.1 Lachnospiraceae bacterium | reverse complement strand
TGTGATGAAGAAGCTGAACGTGGATACGAGGATGTACAAGGAAAAGAGTCTTTTGAATGCCATCTCTGCGGCAAAGGACGAACTTCTGGATCCTCATGCGTACGAGTCCAGGCATTATGAGGAATTCTACAGAAAGGTGCACATAGAGGTCTACAAGGCCTATCAGGAGCAGCTTTTGAGAAATAACTCCATGGATTTTGACGATCTGATCATGAATACGGTGACGCTGTTCAGAAAATATCCTGAGGTTCTTGATTCGTATCAGGAAAGATTCAGATACATCATGGTGGATGAGTACCAGGATACCAACAGCGCCCAGTTTGAGCTCATCCGGCTTCTGGCTTCAAAGTACCGCAATCTCTGCGTTGTGGGCGACGACGACCAGTCGATCTACAGGTTCAGGGGCGCAAATATCAGAAATATCCTTGATTTTGAAAAGATCTACAGGGATGCCACTGTCATAAAGCTTGAGGAAAACTACAGATCCACGGCAAATATCCTCAATGTCGCAAATCAGGTGATATCGAATAATAAGGGCAGGAAGGGAAAGAATCTGTGGACAAAAAGTGAGGACGGAAAAAAGATCAGGTTCAAGCAGCTTGATTCGGCAGCGGGGGAAGCAGCCTACATAGCCGATGAGATTGAAAAAAAGGTATCCTCCGGAGGCTACAGCCTGAATGATTTTGCGATCCTCATCAGGACAAATGTACAGTCAAAGGACTTTGAGGACGCCTTCCGGGTCAGAAGGATGAATTACGAACTGGTGAAGGGGCTTCGTTTCTGGGACAAAAAGGTGATAAAGGATGTCACCTCGTATCTCCTTACAGCTGTAAGTGGAGAAAATGACATGAGGACGACCCGCATCATAAATATCCCGAAAAGAGGGATAGGCAACGCAAGTATCGAAAAGCTTGCCGCATATGCGGCACAAAAGGGAATATCCCTGCTGGAGGCCTGCAGGGAGCCTTCATTTGCGGGCATTGGCGGAAAGGCTGCCGCATCCATGAAGGATTTTGTCTCACTGATCGATCTTCTCCGCGAAAGGTCGGCAGATATGAGGCTTTCAGAGTTTACGGATCTTGCCCTGAAGGAGACCGGATATCTCGGGTATCTTGATGAAACCTCGGAAACACCTGAGGATTATCTGGAGACCATCCAATACATAGACAAGCTGAAGGAGGCTCTTGATGAATATGAGGATGCCGTTGATGAGCCGGATCTGGTGGATTTCATGAGACAGAACGGTGTTGAAGGCAACAATGTTGACACGGCTCTTGATGAAAAGGATACGGACAGGGTGCGTGTGATGACCATGCACAACGCAAAGGGCCTTGAATTTCCCTGCGTATTCGTGGCAGGCATGGAGGAAGGTCTGTTCCCGGGCTACCTTGCCATAAATGCGGATGATGAATCGGAGATAGAAGAGGAGAGGCGTCTGTGCTACGTTGCCCTGACAAGGGCCATGAAGGAGCTGACTCTGACCTGCGCAGCTTCGAGGTTCATCAACGGCGAAAGGCGTTACCAGTCTACGAGCCGCTTTGTCAGGGAAATGCCCTTCGGACTTCTGGATATGAACATTGGAGAGGACAGATTTGAAAGACCAGTGAGGTTTTCGGACGGATCAGCCGTAAGACCTTCTGCGCGTCCGCTTTCGGAAGGTTTGTCAAATCCCGAAAAGAAGGTGAAAAAGGGTTATATCGGCGAAAAGATAAAGCTTGGAAGCAGTATCGAGGTGAAGGAGCCTGATTACAAAACCGGGGACAGGGTCAGAAGCTTCAAATGGGGAGACGGGACTGTCCTTGGTTTAGTGAAGGGAGAGAGGGATTACGAGGTCACCGTTGATTTTGACAAAACGGGACAAAGGAAAATGTATGCAGGATTTGCGAAATTGAAGAAGGTATAGTATAATCAACTACAGTAGACTGACATGAAAGGTGGGTATTATCATGAAGTGTTGCGGTGGCAGAAACAGGCTGGATGAGATCATTGCTCTTGCAAAGAGCGGAACAGAGGGATTTCTCGGAAATGTAGCTCTCAAGAGGGAAGAACTGATGAAAAATGCAAAGGATCTGAAGGATATGAAGGCAAACGATATTCTTGCGGCTGTAAAGCTGAATGAGCTTGTGAAAAAAGAGGAAGAGCCCAAAAAGAAGAGCCCGGTCGTCACGATACTTGCTGTCCTGGGTGCGGTTGCAGCGGTTGCAGCCATAGCCTTTGCGGTATACAAGTATTTCACTCCCGATTATCTCGAGGATTTTGATGATGATCCGGATTTTGACGATGATGATGATCTTTTTGAGGATGAGGACCTCGAGGATTCGTCAAAGGAATGAAAAAAGGAAACATATATGAGGGAAAGGTGAGTTCGCTTGCCTTTCCGAACAAAGGGATCGTCTATGTCGAAGGAGAGAAGGTGATCGTAAAGAATGCTCTTCCGGGACAGACGGTTTCTTTTATTTTGTCAAAAAATAAAACGGGATCAAAAGAAGGAAGACTGCTGGAGGTGCTCGCAGGATCGCCGCTTGAGACCTGTGGCAGGGCCTGTGCGGTTTTCGGAAAATGCGGCGGGTGCTTATATCAGACTTTTCCCTATTCGGAGGAACTGGCGGTCAAGGAGGGGCAGATCCGTACCCTTTTCGAAAATTACCTGAGATCGGAATCCGGATATGCGGGAGTATCTGCAGATGACTTTCTGGAAGAGATCAGGCCTTCACCCTTATCATCGGGCTACAGGAACAAG
>JAFSWJ010000266.1 GCA_017444545.1 Lachnospiraceae bacterium | reverse complement strand
GCAAAGCCTGTGGTCAGGGCATATGATGACACCGATACGGAGATCTTCTTCAATGAGAACAATTACGCTCTGAATGCGGGAAATGTCACCTTTGTGCTGGACAGGGACGCGCTGCTTCCGGGAGAGTTCTATGTCTACGAGGACGGGGGAGTCCTGACTTCCGTAAAGGATTATACCTACGTGATGGAGGCAGGAGAGGACGGAGAGATGAAGTTTGTGAACTTTTACAAAAAGAAGGGGGATGAGCTTGAAAACATCGCGGATTCACCGTTTTTTGTGGAGTTTGCCGATGCCGTAAGGATCGCCCCCGATGTGGCCTATGCAGAGGGCGGCGGTGACACCCCTCCGTCTGTCATGATCGGTCCCAGATCATGGGTGCACACCTTTCTTTGCATTGACGATGGAGAAAACAGCACGGAAAGGCGTATCACCGAAAAAACGGGTATTAGCTTTGCAGATGACGGTGTATACAAAGTAAACGTCTATACCATGGACGTAAATGGAAACAGGACCTACAGCAAAAAGCTGCCGGAGAGTATCGTGGTGGACAAAAAACCGCCGGTCATAACAGAACTTGTCACCGATGATGAGAGCCGGTCGGAGGACGGGGCGGTATTTGGAAAAAAGGTGACGCTTTCTGCAAAGGTATGGGATGAAAGATCAAAGACAGAGGAGATATGCTGGATAGTTGACGGTGAAGAAAAAGAGGGTGAAAAGCTGGTCATAAATCCGCCATTCAAAGGAAGTGTGCAGGTTTATGCAAAGGACAGCGCCGGAAACACCTCGCCTGTATTTGATTTTTTCAATGAGCTTATAGCGGATGATGAGGCTCCGGATATAAAGGTGTCGCAGAAGACCGGCGGAGACGGGGTGTTAAAGCTTGATATCACCGCGTCGGACTCGCTTTCGGGTGTTGAAAGGATCGTTGCAAAGCTTGACGGAAGGGTCATTTCGGAAAAGAAGGGGCCAAAGGATGAGGTCAGGCTTGATCTCAGGGATGCCGATGCCGGAGAAAAAAAGGTGATGATATATGCCTGTGACAGGGCAGGGAACAGTGCCGAAGGATCGGTTATGGTCAAAAAATGCGATTCGACGGCTCCCGTCATAGAGATCCTGGGAGTGCAGGACAGAGGAGTATACGGAAATGACGTGGACCTTTTCATCGATGCAAGGGATGATTCCGGTGAGATATCATCTTTTTCGGCTTCCGTATTTGCAAAGGATGCTGCGGGAAGGATGATATACAGCCGGACCACCGACCAGAAAAAGCTGCGTATCACCCAGTCCGGGGTGATCACCGTGACGGCAAAGGCCGAAGATCCCGACGGAAACAGAGCCTCATCCTCGGTAACCTTTATAGTGGACAAGGATGCCCCTGTCATAAAGGGAGTTGAAAAGTATGACAAGGGGTTATTTGAGGATTTTTTCCTTGAGGAGGATCCGGGAGAGATGATAGAGGATCTGAGCAGTGTCACCTACGAGGTTTATCTGAACGGCCTTTTGTATGACGGGAGGGAAGTGATCAAAAGCGGAAACTATGTCCTGAAGGTGTCTGCCACCGATGAATTCGGCAGGAGGAGCGAAAAAACAGCGGATTTTACCGTCAGAAAGGAGGAAAAGGAAAATGCGGCACAGGAAAACAGTATCTCACGGAACAGTATCTCACGAAACAGTATCTCACAGGAAAACAGTATCTCACGAAACCGGATCTTACAAACCGGCATTTCACAAAACCGGGTTACAAAAAGACGCATTACAGATACAAAACCGGAGGAACGTACAGCAGCAGATGCCTTATCGGAGGATGCCGTTTCAAAGACCTATGTGAGGCAGGACGACTTTTTTACTCGCTTTTATTATGATATACTGAAGCTGTTCGGTTTGAAAAAGCAGTATACGGAGGCGTAAGTTTATATTATGCACAGGGAAAAGACCAGGGTGATACATATAGGAGACAGGGTGATCGGAGGGGGAAACCCCGTTCTCATCCAGTCCATGACAAATACGGACACCCGGGATGTTGAAGGCACGGCAAGCCAGATACTGACACTTGAGGAAAAGGGCTGCGATATCATCAGGTGCACGGTGCCGGATGAAGAAGCGGCGCGGGCGCTGGGGGAGATCAAAAAGAGGATACACATCCCCCTTGTGGCGGATATCCATTTTGACTACCGCATGGCGATCCTTGCCATGGAAAACGGTGCGGACAAGATCAGGATCAATCCGGGAAATATCGGCGGCAGGGAAAAGCTGCTGGCTGTGGTGAAAACGGCAAAAGAGAGGGACATACCCATCAGGGTCGGAGTAAATTCCGGATCCCTTGAAAAAGATATCCTTGAAAGATACGGCGGCGTGACGGCAGAGGGACTTGTGGAGTCGGCACTTGACAAGGCCGGGATGATCGGGGAATGCGGCTATGAGAACATAGTGATCTCCATCAAATCCTCGGATGTCTGTATGTGTGTGAAGGCTCACGAGATCATAGCCCAAAAGACCCTGTATCCGCTGCACGTGGGCATCACGGAATCGGGAACCGTCAGAAGCGGCAATATCAAGTCGGCGGTGGGTCTCGGGATCATACTGCATGAGGGTATCGGGGATACCATCAGAGTGAGCCTGACAGGAGATCCCACAGAGGAGGTATTGAGCGCAAAGCTCATATTAAAGACCCTGGGGCTCAGGAAAGGCGGCATAGAGCTGGTGTCATGTCCCACCTGCGGCAGGACAAAGATCGATCTCATAGGGCTGGCCGGGAAGGTTGAAAACCTCATCGGCAGTTATGAGGACCTTGATATAAAGGTGGCTGTGATGGGGTGTGCGGTAAACGGTCCCGGAGAGGCAAGGGAGGCTGACATAGGCATTGCCGGCGGCATCGGTGAGGCCATCCTCTTTTCAAAGGGGGAGATCATCAGAAAGGTTCCGGAGACGCAGATACTGGGTGCTCTGGAGGAAGAGATAAAGAAGATATCGGCGCAAAACCGTGGTTGAAACAACAAAGGAAAAGTCTTATACTTATGTATGAGACTTTTCTTTATTTGAGGTTGAAGGATGAT
>JAFSWJ010000265.1 GCA_017444545.1 Lachnospiraceae bacterium | reverse complement strand
CGGAAGCGATGATGAAGGAAAGGAATATACCGTATATGACAAGCACTGTCTGTCTCTTTCAAAGGAGGAGGTGGAGGAAAACCTCAAAAGCGGGAAGCCCTTTGTCATCAGGCAGAACAATCCCACGGAAGGCACTACCGTCTTTCATGATGAGATCTACGGGGATATCAGTGTGGACAATGCGGAACTTGACGATATGATCCTCATCAAATCCGACGGCTTTCCCACCTACAATTTTGCAAATGTGGTGGACGACCATCTCATGGGTATCACTCATGTGGTCCGCGGAAATGAGTATCTTTCAAGCTCCCCCAAATACAACCGTCTCTATGAGGCCTTTGGCTGGGAGGTCCCGGTATATGTCCACTGCCCGCTGATAACGGATGAGGAGCACAAAAAGCTTTCAAAAAGATCGGGTCATTCCTCCTTTGAGGATCTCCTCGATCAGGGCTTTCTGCCTGAAGCCATAGTAAACTTCGTGGCTCTTTTGGGCTGGTCGCCTTCAGACAATGAAGAGATCATGTCAAAAGAGGATCTGATAAAGAAATTTGACTACCGCGCCATGAGCAAATCCCCGGCAGTCTTTGATTATGGGAAACTGCGGTGGATGAACGGCGAGTACATCAAAGCCATGGATTTTGAGGCTTTTCTTGAAAAGGCAATGCCCTATATCAAAGATGTCATTAAGCGTGATATGGATCTGACAAAGGTTGCAAAACTCCTTCATACCAGGATAGAGACCTTCTGTGATATCAAAGATCACATTGATTTCCTGGAGGAACTGCCTGATTATGATACGGCTATGTACACCCACAAAAAGATGAAGACGGATGCCGCCTCTTCTCTTGAGGTACTCAAAAAACTGCTTCCGATCCTTGAGGGACAGGATGATTATTCAAATGATGCCCTGTTTGCGCTGTTTACGAAATTTGCGGAAGAAAACGGTTACAAGAACGGATTTGTGCTCTGGCCGGTCAGATGCGCCGTATCCGGAAAACAGTCAACTCCGGGAGGTGCAACGGAACTAATGGAACTTTTGGGAAAGGATGAATCCCTGAAGAGGATACAAAAGGGGATAGAGATGCTAGATGGATAAAAAACTGTCAGCGGAGCAGCTTGCCGCCATACGGCATGACACGGGTCCGGCACTGGTGACGGCCGGGCCCGGTTCCGGCAAAACAACAGTCATCACCGAAAGGATCAGATATCTGGTGCGTGAAAGGAGTGTGGATCCGGGAGGGATACTTACCATCACCTTCACAAACGCCGCGGCGGAGGAAATGAAGCGGCGGACCGGAAAGATTTTGCCGGACACGGCATCATATCTCACCTTCGGAACATTTCATTCGATCTTCTTTTTGATCTTAAAACATTCATTTGACTTTGATTCAAGAAATATCCTGAAAAACGAAACACGCGTTCAGATCCTGAACGATATCATCAAAAGGTCAGGCTGTGACGTAAGCGACAGGCGTCAGCTGATATCCGATCTGGTCCCCGTCATCAGTAAATTTAAAAATACCGGCATGATAAAAAACGATACCGAGCTTTCAGATGATGAACTTGAACTTATCATGGAAAGCTACAAAAGAAAGCTGGAGTCTTCAAGACTTCTTGATTTTGATGACATGCTCATCAGATGCCGGGACCTGTTTCTAAACCGTCCCGGAGTGTTAAACAGCTGGCAGGACAGATACAGATACATCCAGATCGATGAAT
>JAFSWJ010000264.1 GCA_017444545.1 Lachnospiraceae bacterium | reverse complement strand
TTCTCTGTTTCAGAAAGCATGTAAAAAACCGTGAAACGTGCATAAACACTGCTGTAACAGAGAACCGTCCCCTGTAACGTCAATGATAAATATGCCCCACCTTTGATATTAACCCGCGTAAACAGATTATGTCAACACTAAATTTATGTAAATCTCCACAGGGTAAACGTTAGAAAAATGAACGCACCGTATCACAGAACCGTCCCCGTGATACGGTTTAATTCAGATAAAACAGGGTATATTCCTTGAGGGCTGTCATTCCCCAGCCCGCAGAAGCAAACAGCTCTATCATGTCGGGATGAGCAGCCTGGTCTATGACATAGACTCTGTCATAGGAAAAACCGGCTTCGGCCGGGTTGACCTCTATATCATTAAATGAAAAGCTTTCACTGTCACAAAATGAAGCATAATCTGCAGGCGATGCTCCCCCAAAGAGAGCGATCAAAAGATTCCTCCCCTCAAAATCATCTCCCGTGTAGACAGTCACGCCCCTTCCTGGGTACAGCCTGAGTGCGGCCTTGACCGCCTCTCCCGCGCTCTTGTCAACAATGATCTCTTTTTCATGATCCTTGCTGTGATTGAGCTGGGAATTATAATTTACGAAATAATAATATGAAAGCAGACCCAGACTGAAAAAGAGTATCAGCATGAGTACGGGAAAAGTCCCTTTAAGATTATCGCCGATGAAGATTATCCCCTCCATGATGAGCATTGTCACCGCAAAAAACAGCGGACTTGCCGTCCTCGTATCAACCTTTGGAACAAACATGCAGCAGAACGTTCCCGATAATAAAAACATCCACAGCAGCACATCCGTGTCAAATTCCCTGTTTTTGAAGGATGAAATGACCTTTTTGAAGGAAACGACGATACCCGTGATGAGAATGGGGATCGAAAACACATACATGGTCCCGAAGTCGGCGATCACATTAAAATCGTGTGAATCCGCCCAGAACATCTGCCTGAACCTGCGAATGTTTGCTGCAAAGCTGCCGGGATCCGCACTTATTATACTGCCGGAAGAAAACGCAAAAAGCACCGCGATCCCCGCGATGACCGGTATGCAAAGAGCCAGCGCAAAACCGGGTCTTATTTTTTTTGCATATATCAGATATGCGGCTGTGGGAACCAGAAAGGCCGGCACCATGAGGACTGCCATCCTGCATGAAAAAAGTCCCGCCGCAAAAAACATTCCCGATAATAAAAACAGCCACAGCTTTGACCTTTTGATACCCGCGGTCAGAAAATAAAACGCTGCGGGAAGGATCGAAAGGAGCAGGTAATCCTCCACACTGTGGCGCTGCGACATGAAAAAGACCGGAAGTGTCGTGACTATAGCTGCCGCAACAAAGCCGCTCCTTTTTTTGCCCGTCCATTCCCAGGCAAAAAGATAGGAAAAGACAAGCCCAAAAAGACCAGCCGCAACGGAAATGAGGCGGAAAAGCTTCAGCGAAAAATAACCGGACTTTATCTTCATGAGAATCGCGCCCAGAAATATCAAAAGCGCACTGTGGCCCTCCCCCAGTCCGCCAAAAAATGCGGAGGGAACCGCCAGGGCACTGTCACTTCCAAAACGTGCAACGCAAAAGGCTTCGTATGCGGCCTGAAGCTCACTTATGTGCATATAATAAGAGATCTCACCCAGGTAAAACAGTCTGGTAAAGCCGTAGACCGCTATCACCGGTATCATAAAGATCAGATTGTACTTTTCAAAAAAATCCGCAGCCTTTTTCATCTACTTATTCCACCTTTGCAAAACATAAACGACCCTCTGTAACGCCTCAGGGATCAGCACTTCTCAAGATGCTTCATGAAATTGATCTTGTTTTGAAGCGCTGTCGTCGTGGGACGTCCCAGATCGGATCTTGCCCCCACCTGGCATTTCACCTCGATGAAAGAAAGTTCCTTTCTGTCCCTTGCGGCTTTAAGCTCTTTGTCAAGGCTGTCCAGATCCGACACGCTGACGGCATTTTTGTAGCCGCAGGCACGCGCGATCCCGATGAGATCTATGCTCCCGGCAACCGTCGGCATCCCGCCCACCGTCTCATGAGCCGCATTGTTTATCACTATATGTACCATGTTTTCCGGGCCGTCCGCGCCGATCACGGCCATGGCGCCCATATGCATCAAAGCCGCTCCGTCACCGTCGATGCACCATACCTTTGTGTCCGGCTTGTTGATCGCAACACCGAGGGCAATGGATGAGCAGTGCCCCATGGAACCCACCGTCAGAAAATCCGTCCCGTGGTCAGCCCCTGCTGCCGTGCGGATCTCAAAGAGCTCACGGCTTATCTTTCCCGTAGTCGAGATCACCGGATCGTTTCCCGTCACCGCCGCGATATGCCTTATCACTTCCTCGCGGTTCAGCACGTTTTTATTATCATAGGAAACCTTTCCGTCAAAGGTGATGCCGCCCTCCTGTATAATAAAAGCGGCCTGCTTTCCCTTCGAAAGGATCTCCGAAAAAGAAGACATGGCACCGGTCACCTCCTCCTTTGAGGTCTCCTTTCCGATCACATATGTTGCAACATCCATATCCTGCATCAGCTTTTCCGTCACGATCCCCTGATAGATGTGCTGGGGCTCATCGTGTATGCCGGGCTGACCGCGCCAGCCTATGATGAAGACCACGGGGATGGCGTAGACCTTGTCATTTACAAGGGAAGCCAGAGGATTGATGATGTTTCCCTCCCCGCTGTTCTGCATATATACCACCGGTACCTTCCCGGTCGCCAGATGATAGCCCGCCGCCAGCGCCAGGCAGTTCCCCTCGTTTGCCGCGATCACGTGATGCTTCCTGTCGATCCCGTACTTTGACATCAGAAAGTTGCACAGCCCTTTGAGCCTGCTGTCCGGTACTCCGGTGTAAAAATCCGATCCTATGATCTCAAATAAATCTTCCGCTTTCATATCATCACCTTCAAAATAATCAAAACAACGGAAAATATTCTATCACATCTGCCATCAAAAAGACAGAGCCGTGTATCATGGGAATGTGACAAGGGGACAGTCCCCCTGTCACATTTTGACATGCGCATTACTTCTGATATACTATTGAGGTTGGGTTTTTTAAATCGACGAACGGAGATAAATGCTATGGATATAAAACGAAATGTACTGTTGAATCCCGGGCCGTCCACCACGACCGATACTGTGAAACTCGCACAGATCGTGCCTGACATCTGCCCCAGGGAAAAGGAATTTGCAGACATCATGGCACCCATGCGTGATGATCTGGTGCGTATCGTCCACGGCGATACAAAGGAATATACGGCGGTGCTTTTTTGCGGCTCCGGAACGATATGCATCGATATCGCACTGAATTCGCTTCTTGATGCGGGAAAAAAGGCACTTATAATAAATAACGGTGCCTATTCCCAGAGGGCATGCGATATCTGCAGTTATTATGGAATGCCGCTTATCGAGCAAAAGCAGCCCCTGGATGAAAAGCCTGATCTGCAAAAGATAGAGGACACATTGAAGGAAAATCCGGATATAGGCTATGTCTATGTCACATATCATGAGACCGGAACGGGACTTTTAAATCCCGTGAGGGAGATCGGGGCGCTGGCCCACAGATACGGCGCTTTCCTCATTACGGATACCACCAGCGCCTACGCCATGATCCCAATAAATGTTTATGACGATAATATAGACTTTTGCATGGCCTCAGCCCAAAAGGGTATCATGGGCATGACCGGACTTTCCTACATAATAGGAAGGCGTGACATCATCGAAAGATCAAAGTCTTTCCCTAAACGTTCTTATTATTGCAATCTGTACATGCAGTATGAGTACTTCGAAAAGACGGGCGAAATGCATTTCACGCCGCCTGTCCAGACCATATACGCGGCAAGGCAGGCGCTGAAGGAATATTTCGAGGAGGGCGAGGATGCCAAATGGGCAAGGCACCGGCGTGTCATGAATGCGATACGAAAAGGCATTGATGAGTTGAATCTCCACGAAGCATTGCGGCGCGAGGTCCAGTCAGGTCTTGTGGCAGCCATTGATTATCCGGAAGATCCGAACTGGGATTTTGCAAAGATCCATGACTACTGCTACGAGCGCGGCTTTACCATCTATCCCGGAAAGATCGACGGCCGCGGCGGCTTCAGGCTCTGCGCCCTGGGGGCCATTGATGAACAGGATATCGTGGATTTCTGGAAAGTCTTCAAAGAGGCGCTGGAGTCTGCCGGAGTTAAAGTTCCTGTGAGATAATAAAACCTTTTGGTTGACATAAAGCCAGGTCAACACAGTAACATTTGGTTGAAACAATACAAGATCCGAAAAGAACGAGGTATAACAAGTTGAAAAAAGTTTACACCTGCTTTACAACAGATATCATCCACGAAGGACATCTGAACATCATCAAAGAAGCCGCAAAGCTCGGAAGCGTCACTGTCGGCGCACTTTCCGACGCTGCCCTCATCCGCTACAACCGCTTCCCCACGATCTCCATCGACGAGAGGATTTCGCTCTACAAAGGGCTTGAGGGCGTCGACGAGGTGGTTGTCCAGGATGACATGACTTATGATGAGATAATAAAAACGCTCCGGCCTGACATTGTCGTACACGGTGACAACTGGAAGGAAGGGCCGGAAAATACTCTCCGGGAAAACTGTATCGAAGCCCTCAGGGAATACGGCGGGGAGCTTGTGGAAATAGGTTATACCGTAAACGAAAATGTGGCAAAGGCGGACAGGCAGCTGAAGGAAAAGCTTGCCATGCCCGAGTACAGGAGAAAAAGGCTCAGACAGCTCATCGACATCTGCCCTGTTGTCAAGGTAATGGAGGCTCACAGCGGTCTGACCGGTCTTATTACCGAAAAGACCATAGTTGAAAAGAACGGAAGGCTGGACCAGTTCGACGGCATGTGGGTTTCATCGCTCTGCGACAGCACCGACAGGGGAAAGCCGGACATCGAGCTTGTGGATATGACCTCAAGACTGCGCACCATCAACGATATCATGGAGGTCACAACAAAGCCCATAATCCTTGACGGAGATACGGGCGGACTGACGGAGCATTTCGTATATAATGTCCGTACCCTTGAAAGGATGGGCGTGTCCGCTGTTATTATAGAGGACAAGACCGGACTGAAAAAGAACTCCCTTTTTGGCACCGAGGTGGTGCAGACACAGGATTCCATCGAAAATTTCTCCGCAAAGATAGCCGCCGGAAAACGCGCGCAGCTGACGGATGATTTCATGATCATCGCACGTATCGAATCTCTGATACTTGAACGCGGCATGGAGGATGCTCTTTCGCGCGCCTTTGCTTTTGTAAAGGCCGGCGCTGACGGGATCATGATCCACAGCCGCAAAAAGGATCCGGCAGAGATCTTTGAGTTTTGCGACAGATTCAGGGAAAAGGACAAAACGACGCCCATAGTCGTGGTTCCCACTTCCTTTAACAGCGTGACCGAGGAGGAGCTGTCCGGCCACGGGGTCAACATCGTGATCTACGCAAACCAGCTGATGCGTGCGGCCTTCCCTGCCATGAAGCAGACAGCTGTCGAGATACTCACAAACCACAGAGCCCTTGAAGCAGACTCGCATCTGATGCCCTTCAAGGAGATCATCACACTGATAGACGAATTATGATCATCTCAAACGAAGAAAGAAAAGACAAAGAGATAGCGGTTCTCATGGCCGCGGGACTGGGCACGAGGATGCGCCCCCTGACGGACACCACCCCCAAGCCGCTCATAAAGGTGAAGGGCACGCCCATGATCGAGACCGTCATACAGGGGCTGAAAGGCCGCGGTATAGACGAGATCTACGTGGTCACGGGCTATCTTGCCGATCAGTTTTCATACCTTGAAACGAAATATCCGGGACAGACACTGCTCCATAATAAAGACTACGCGACAG
>JAFSWJ010000263.1 GCA_017444545.1 Lachnospiraceae bacterium | reverse complement strand
TCCTGTCAGCTTCTCCCGCTTCGCTTCCGAGAAGCTCCGCAAGCTTTGCTGCCACCTCAGGTCCTCCCACCGAGCATTTATTGCAGGGTATCTCTTTATCTTCAGCAAGGGCGTGGGCATAATCATCGCAGCCTGCATATCCGCAGCCTCCGCAGTTTGCTCCGGGAAGCTCTGCACGAAGGTCGATGAAAAGCTTATCCTCCTTTACAAAGAATATCTTTGATGCGAAACTCAAAAGCACACCCAAAAGGAGTCCCGTGACCAGTACTATTATTATCGCTGTTATTATGGTTATCATTGAAACATTCCTCCAAAGCCCATGAATGCAAGAGACAGTATCGCTGCAGTTATGAGAACGATGGGAACTCCCCTGAAGGGTTCCGGTATCCTGCTCTGATCGGAAAGCTTACTCCTGACTCCGGCCATTATCCAGAGGGCAAACCAGAAACCCAGTCCCGCTCCGAATGCCGTGAAAAGAGAATCAACATATCCCAGTTCATCATCGATCACGGATATACATACTCCGAGAACCGCACAGTTTGTTGTTATCAGCGGCAAAAAGATTCCCAGCGACTTGTAGAGTCCGGGGATCGATTTTTTCAGAAACATCTCGACAAACTGCACCAAAGCAGCGATTATCAGTATGAATACAACAGTCTGCAGATATCCTATTCCCACCGGATCGAGCACCAGCCTCTGTATCGGCCAGGTCACGGCAGTTGCAAGCACCATTACAAAGGTCACTGCTATTCCCATTCCCTTTGCACTGTCCAGATCCTTTGATACCCCGAGGAAGGGACAGATACCCAGAAACTGTGCCAGAGGGTAGTTGTTGACGAGGACCATACCTATGATGATGATGAATATCGCTCCTATATGACTCATTCCTCACCCTCCTTTTCCTTTCCGGATCCTGCCTGTGTATCCTCCGGTGTTCCGCAGTTTCCCGCGGCTGCACACTGGGCACATGCAAAATCTTTTCTGATCTTTTTCTTGTCCTTTGTAAAATAATGCACTGCCGCCATCACTATGGCATATGCAAAGAAGCCTCCGGGCACCATTGTCATTATGCTCATTCCCGGCATGAAAGCGCTCTGCAGAGGAATACCCTTGAATCCCTTTGCCAGCCCGAACCAGTCTCCGGCAAGATATGAGCCCGTTCCTATTATCTCCCTGATGGTTCCCATGATGACAAGCGTCAGGGTGAAGCCTATGCCCATGCCAAGCCCGTCAAGGGCGGAATCTATGGGATTGTTCTTGCTTGCAAACATCTCGGCCCTTCCCAGTATGATACAGTTTACGACAATGAGGGGCAGATAAAGTCCCAGTGCCTGATAGAGCGGCTGCACATAGGCCTGCAGCACCATCTGCACTATGGTCACAAAACCTGCTATGACAGTGATGAAGCAGGGTATCCTCACCTTGTCGGGTATGAACCGTCTGATGAGCGAGATCACTATGTTTGAACATACCAGCACGGCCGTTGCCGCAAGTCCCATTCCCAGACCTGTCTCAACCGATCCCGAGGTTGCCAGAGTCGGACAGGTTCCGAGCACAAGGACCAGCACGGGATTTTCCTTTATTATGCCGTTTGTGAATACGGCGCCTTTGCTCTTTTCCATACTATCTGCCCTCCCTGTACTGTTCCAGAGCCGCGTACACTCCTTCGTGTACGGCAGTTCCGGTAACCGATGCGCCGGTTATGAAATCAAAATCCGGCTCCTTTTTCACATTCTCACTCTCAAGAATACTCTTTCCTACATATTGAGCCAGATAGGAGGGATCATGATCCTTGGTACCCACACCGGGAGTGTCGGCATGCTCCGTAACTTTCACGCCCGTTACTGCACCGTCTTTTCCTATTCCCACCATCATGGTCATTTCTCCTCCAAAGGATTTTGACTTTACGGTATAAACATATCCGCTTCCGTTGGAGGCTGCAAAGACCTCTGTTACCCTTGCCTTTTCATTTGAGGCAAGGGTTCCCGCATTTGACGTATCATCCTGAAAATCATCCGCTCCCGGCAAAAGCTCCAGTCTTGTCTGCCTTGCGGATTCCGCAAGATTTCTATCAATCACCGGTTTTGAAAAAAAGTTTGTAACAGCAAGAAGTGCCGTTGTAACCGCGCAGATCACTGCCAGTATGATGACGGGATAGATGTATTCTTTGTATGTGCTCTGCTCAGCCATTTGCCTCACCCTCCTTTGCCCTCTTTTTTTCCTCTCTTGCTCTTTTCGTCACGCCATAGTAGCTGTCGGTCGTGTATTTATCAATGAGAGGCGTCATGATGTTCATGAAAAGGATCGCAAACGATGCTCCCTCGGGATATGAGCAGAATAATCTGATGACCATTGTGAAAAATCCGCAGCCTATGGCATAGATAACCTTTCCTCTTTTCAGTATGGGGCTTGTGACATAATCCGTTGCGCAAAAGAATGCACCAAATACCGCCCCGCCCGTCAGAAGATGAAACACAGCCATATAGAGAGCACCGGCCCCTTCCTGCGGCACTGCAAGATAATAAATGAACGCAAAGACAAAGACTGTTCCCAGATAGATACAGGGAATGAGAGGCGAAATGATCCTTGATACTATCAGAAATATCCCTCCGGCAAGGATCGCGATGATGCAGGTCTCACCCAGGCTTCCTCCTTTGTTTCCCAAAAGGAGATCCATCAGTCCCGGAGCCGATGAAAAAGCCCCGTCCGCAAGCTGTCCCAAAGGCGTGGGACCGGTCATCCCGTCTATCCCGGCGGCGCTTTGAAACCCGGTATACTGCCAGGTAGTCATCTGTGTAGTAAACGAAAGCAGCAGAACTATCCTTCCGACTATGGCAGGATTTGCTATATTCTTTCCAAGCCCGCCGTAAAGACATTTGACTATGATGATGGATACCGCACATCCTATGAAGGCCATCCATATGGGAAGAGTCGGCGGGAGCGTGAGGGCAAGTATCGCTCCGGTCACAAGTGATGAACAGTCCTTCACGGTATTTTGCAGTTTCATTATCCTGTCATAGAGATATTCACAAAGGGCTGAAAAAGCCATGCACCCGAGGATCAGACAAACCGGGTAGATCCCGAAAAAAACCGCCGACATGACAGCCGATGGTGCCAGGGCTGCAAGCACACAGATCATGGTCTTTCTTGTATCAAGTGTTGTCACCAGATGCGGTGAGGAAGATACGGTCAGACCGTCATGAAAATTATTTTCCGCCATTGCTGTCAGCCTCCTTTACCAATGCTTTTGAAAGCTTATTTATAAATGCCAGAGGTCTGTGGGCAGGGCAGACAAAGCTGCAGCTTCCGCACTCCATACACTGCATGACCTGCAGCTCCTTCAGCCTCTTTGCGTCACGCGTCGCATAGGCATCTGCAAATGCCGTAGGGAGCAGATGGAACGGACACCCCTCATGACATCTGCCGCAGTTTATGCACGCACTCTCCTCCGGAATGAAAGCCTGATCCTCTCCAAAGATCAGGATCGCATTGTTGTTTTTGATGAGGGTCATCCTGTCGGAATATACCGCCCTTCCCATCATAGGACCTCCCATGAGGATTTTTTTTGGCTCTTTGGCATAACCTCCGCAGAAATCCACTATATCCTTTATGCTGGTCCCGATGGGTGCCATCACGTTCTTCGCTTCCTTTACGGCATCACCGTCAACGGTGATCCTCTTTTTTATGAGAGGTATCCCGTCCTTCAGGTACTGTCCGACAAAGGCTGTTGAGGTTATGTTCATGACGATGAGTCCCAAAGATGCCGGCAGGACTCCCGCGTCACATTTCTTTCCGGTTATCTCCTCTATGAGGACTCTCTCCGCCCCCTTCGGATATCTGGCCGGAAGAGGAAACACCCTGATATTTGTGATGCCCCTTTCCTTGAGAAGTTCCCTGAACTTCTCGATCGCATCCTGCTTGTTATCCTCTATCGCAATATATCCGTCCTCTGCTATGAGCCACTTCATCACTGCAAGCATACCGTCTATCACATTGTCGGCATCCTCCAGCATCGTCCTGTGGTCCGAGGTTATGAAGGGTTCGCACTCGGCTCCGTTCACTATGAGGGTATCCACATCTATGAGATTCTTCGGATTGAGCTTGACCCAGGTGGGAAAGGCAGCTCCTCCCAGACCGACAAGTCCGCTTTCCCTCATTGCATTGATGAATCCTAGCTGATCCTCTATGACAGGCGGCTTCAGATCCTCCGCCATCTCCTGCTTTCCGTCAGAATCAATGACAACAAAGGTATCCATCCCTCCCATGGCATTTCTCATGGTCTCAATAGAACTCACCGTTCCGGAAACACTGGCGTGTATCGGCACGGAAAGAAATGCATCCGTATCTCCGATCTTTTGTCCGACCTTTACGGTGTCTCCCTTCTGCACCAGAACCTTGCAGGGCGCCCCTATGTTTTCGGACATGGAAAGACTGACACGTGCCGGAATGGGCATTACCTGCGTTGCGCTTCCTGCCGTATTCTTGTAATGGCCTGCCTCTATGCTCGGCAGCCGTTTATTTCCAAACAGCATTTTTTCCCCCTTTTACCATGATGTTGGGATCAAAAACCTGAATGCATCATGATTTTTTGACCCTAACATCATTCTATAAAAAATGCGCTTTTCTTTCAACCACAAAAGAACATCGTTTCCCTGCTCGGAAACGATGCCCTTGTTTATAATATAAACAGTCATCTATTCGGACTGCTCTATTTTTTTTTGTCTACAAAGAAGGCATCTATCTTGTTCATCTTTCTCATGTTCACTGCGTAAGCATTTGCTGCCTTCACCGAACTTTTGCTGTCCTTCAGGGTGTTTCTTCTTTGCTTGAGAAATCTCTCAACGGTCTCCTTGCCGCGTATCTCAGCTGCCTGCACCTTCACACTTTTTTCGGTGATGACCGATATCAGTTCCTGAAGTCTTTTGATCTCGTCCCGGTGTGCCTCTTTGTTGTTCAGGAGTTCATCCCTGACCTTCGCATATACCGATTCAAACCCGTCGTCCAGCCTGTCCAGCTCTTCTACTATTCTT
>JAFSWJ010000262.1 GCA_017444545.1 Lachnospiraceae bacterium | reverse complement strand
TCAGAAAAAAAATCCCGACGATCATCGGCGGCTTCATGCTGGCACTTTCAGTGCTTGCACTTCCATCGCTTGTCATCGGAGTGATCCTGCTTTGGCTTACTGCCTTTGCTTTCTCGATCAGAAAAAAGGAACTTCGTTCTCTCCTTTTCTTTTCAGCCGCCGGTATGGCCACAGCTCTTTTATTATTTGTCATCTATCTCTATGTTTCGGGAAACAGCCTCCAAAACCTGCTTAAATATCTTCCCTATGTCCTTGCTGATGATGAGCACCAGACAAGCCTTGTCGCGCCCTTCAGGAAGTTTTTTGATTCCGTCACCGATGTTTACGGTCCGCTATGGTACTCATCCTTCGCGCTTGCAGCTCTTGGACTCCTGTCGAACAGATACAAAAAAATGATCCCCTGGATCTTTACTGCGGACTGCATGTTCTTTCTGTACTGCGCTGTCCTTTCCATCGGACATACAGGCTACATGAACACTGCTCTGGCGCTTTTTTGTGCTCCCATCTTTTTCATGTGTGAAAAAAAGGATCTGTACGCATTTATCTCCCTGTTCCTTGGCGGTCTCATAGTATCCATGACCTACAGTTATTCGTCAAACGGCGAGCTCTACGTCCTTTCCATCGGTCACGGTATAGCCGGCGTGGCAGGAATATTATTCATATCGGAATTCATGCAGGAAAATAATAAGATCTTTCACCATACACTCGTCGCCATGATCGCTATATTCCTGCTGCCGACCATGATCCTCCGCTTTGTCAATGTCTACAGGGACGCCCCTTTAGGTGTCCTTGATACCAAAATTGAAGCCGGCCCCGCCGCAGGACTTTTTACCACAAGGGAACACCACGACATATATATGTCTGTCCTTTCGGATATTGACCGATACAAAATCGGCCACGACCATATACTCTTTTCAAAGCTCCTCCCCTGGGGATACCTTGCCTGTGAGGCAAAAACCGCTGCCCCTTCCACCTGGAGAAACATGATCCAAAGCGAAAGGCTTGCCGGGTATTATGAATTAAATCCCGAAAAAACTCCCGATCTGGTCTTTGTCTGAAATTCCTATGTGGGTTCGTTTGATTCCTGCGGGGACATCGAAGCAGATCCGGCTCCGAACAGCAACGACTTCTCCGGTCCCGTTGCAGACATGCTTGAAAGCGGTTCCTATGACCGGATCGAAAGCAGAGACTGCACTATTTATGTGCGCCGATGATCCGTCCGACGCGGACGGTCATGGAAAAGACGATGAGTGGGACGGCTGTAAGCATCACCCTGTTTCCGGAGTCACCGGTTCCGATCCTCAGGTGATCACCCCTTCCCCAGGATGCACAGACAACTGCAAGGATATATCCGATCATCAGAACATCAAAAAAAGAAATCTCCCTGTCTTTATATACAAAGGTATATATCATCGCCAGTATAATAAAAACGAAGAACACATATCCGAAATATCCCCAGCCGTTACGAAGCCTGATATTCATGAAAAATGAATACAGATTCGTCATATATCTTTCGTGGTTTATGGCAAGCATTGCGATATTTAATAAAACCGTCCCTGCGGGTATCAGGATACAAAGCTTTTTTTGAAGTCCTTCAAAGGGCTTTGTTTTTATTATGAGGATGAAAATGGCACAGACAAGAAGCATTCCTGCCATGAGAAGAGCCTTTTGAGGAGTAAGAAATGCGTACAAAGGTCTGACCCCAATAAATACAAAAATGCAAAGATAGTAAAAGATCGCTGACAGTGCGGCAGGGAACATATACAAACAGACTATCCTCTTCCCGCTGACGGAAAGTATGCAGAAACACACGGCCAAAAGACACAGCATCACCGGTCCTTCCTGTCTCGTCCCCGTCACCATGAATGCAAAGAGCATCAAAACCGGTGCCATATCTTCTTCCTCCCTTGCATCCCTGTAACCGAAATACGCCAAAAGGAAAAAGAATACCATGAACCAGTCTCCGGCCATGACCCATTTGGCCGTGGTCAGATATGCGGGGCTTGTTGCCAGAAAAAGGGAGCTGACAGCCGATATCGCTGCTGCCGTTTTCTTTTGGATACCCCTTTCCGACAGTTCCGTAAATATCGCATATGCAAAAATGATGATGAAAACACAGTTTATAAAATGCTGTATCCCGAATGTGTTTGAAAACTCGAACACATAGGGCAATGTATTTATCACCGCTGCCACCGGACCCACATCTGTCAGGAAAACGTCGAACTCATATTTGAGACCGCCCTCTCTGATGATCATCTGGGGGTACGAAGAAT
>JAFSWJ010000030.1 GCA_017444545.1 Lachnospiraceae bacterium | reverse complement strand
TACGGGCATGACAACATCCAAAAAGATGACATGAGGTCTTTCGGCTTTGTAGGTGTCTACCGCAGACTGACCGTCGGTAACGGTAAGAACGTTTTTCACGCCGCACTGTGCAAGCTTGTCAGTCAGATTTTTCCTGGCAAGGAGTGAATCATCACAGATTAGAACTTTTATATCCGATCTTTCCAAAACGGATCACCTCACTGCTTTACTTGAGTGTATTGAAACACTTCAAAGAACACTATACAATATATTTATGATTTTTGCAATGCCAAAAGACCGAATTGTTTTTTTACAGGTACAATCCGATGTCAGAGTCAAAACTCCTATGAACTCCGGCACCGCTATATGAAAGGAAAACAAAATGAACGAATCCGGAATGTTTCAAAAGGCTGATAATTTTCTTGATTATGTGATCGTGGGAGCCGGACTTTACCTCATTTACTGTGCCCTGTCCATGAAGATCACATCAAGGATCCCGAAATCCCTTGTCAGCCGTAACATAGATACAGACAACGCTCCTCACAGGGATGAATATATAAGCAACATGTTCCTGCCAAGCATTGTTTTGGGTCTGATACTGATGCTGTGCGGACTGTCAACCTGGGCACTGCCCGCCATGGGTGTGGCGGTTCCCGAAAAGACCCCGATGATAACATCACTTGTAGCCATGTCCCTTGTCATACTGTTCGGGATCTTCTCCATGAACATGCAGAAAAAATATCTGCAAAAGGACTGATCGTCAAAGGCTTTTGGGTCCAAAGGACAGGGGCAGGAGAGTATCAAATGTAATGGCAGTCATTTCACCGTCAGGCTCACCTGTTATCACCCGGAAGCTTTCTGCATCCACAAACTCACACAAAACCTGTCTGCAGACTCCGCATGGATAGACGCTGCGGGGTTTTGTCCCGTTCTTTCCGCCGACTATGGCAACAGCCTCAAATTCCTTCTCGCCCTCGCTGACCGCCTTGAAAACCGCAGTCCTTTCGGCGCAGTTTCCCGGGGTGAAAGCGGCGTTTTCCACATTGCACCCTGTATATACCTTTCCGCTTTTTGCAAGAAGCGCCGCGCCAACGGCGAAATCTGAATAGGGCGAATAAGAAAAAGCTCTGGCCTTCGCAGCCTCTTTCAGAAGTTCCCTGTCATCCATTTTTTCACCTCGCTATCCTTATCGTTGATGTTGGGGTCAAAAGGTATTTTGCCCCTGACATTATTAAAGATGATATCATTTTTTTCTTCTTATAACTACGATAACTAACAGTTTGCGAAATATACTTCTTTAGTGTATACTATTTTGTTGATTTGCGTTTTGGATTTTACGCTGTCATCACTTTTTGCCGGGAGGAACATATGACAAAAAATGAGATGGATTATTCCGAGATAACACCCGAGCTTCAGATACTTGCCGACAGGGCAAAAAACTCCGTTATCATAGATTCGGAAATGTACAGACAGTTTGATGTGAAAAGGGGGCTGCGTGACCTTGACGGCAAGGGAGTTCTTGCCGGTCTGACCCATATTTCCGATATTCAGGCAGTAAAGGTAGTAAACGGCGAGAGGATCCCCACTGACGGCAACCTCTATTACAGGGGTTATAATATCAAGGATCTGGTGAAGGGCTTTGAAAAGGAAAACCGTTACGGTTTTGAGGAGATAACATATCTTCTCATCTTTGGAAAACTCCCGAGCCGTGCGGAACTTGAGGATTTTTGTGCGCTTCTGGGCTCCTACAGATCCCTGCCCAAAAACTTTGTCCGCGATGTCATCATGAAGGCCCCCAGCAACGACATGATGAACACCCTTGCAAGGAGCGTTCTGACGCTTTACTCCTATGACAATAACGCGGATGATATATCCATACCGAATGTGCTCCGTCAGGGACTTCAGCTGATCTCGGTATTTCCGATGCTTGCAGTCTATGCCTACCAGGCATATTCGCATTACCAGAACGGGAACAGTCTTTTCATCCACCCGCCGGTGGCGGAGCTGTCCTGTGCGGAAAACCTTCTGCATATACTGAGACCCACAAGTGAATATACACCCCTTGAGGCAAAGATACTTGATATAGCCCTGGTCCTTCATGCAGACCATGGCGGAGGAAACAATTCGACCTTTACGACACATGTCATAACCTCCACGGGAACGGATACCTATTCCACCGTTGCCGCATCACTGGCTTCACTGAAAGGTCCCAGGCACGGCGGAGCAAATATCAAGGTCATCAAGATGATCGAGGATATGAAGAAATCCATTTCCGACTGGACTGATGAAGAGGCTGTACTACGATACCTCAACGACATAGTCGACAAAAAGATATTTGACAAGCAGG
>JAFSWJ010000261.1 GCA_017444545.1 Lachnospiraceae bacterium | reverse complement strand
CTCTATGGGGATCTGGATATCTCGGTAATGGATGAGCTTCCGAAATCCAGGCTTCCCGTCAAAAACTGTGTGGTGGACAGACGCTACAGACCAAAGGCCTACAGTTTCATAAAGGATGAGGTAAAAAAGGGACATCAGGCCTATGTGATCTGCCCGCTGGTGGAAGAGAGCGAAAGCTCGGACTGTGAAAATGTGGAAGATTACACTTGTCTCCTCAGGGATAAACTCGGTGACGGTATCAGGGTGGCCATGCTCCACGGCAGGATGAGACCAAAGGAAAAGGATGCCGTGATGAGGGATTTTTCGGAAGGGAATACCGATGTGCTGGTATCCACCACTGTTGTGGAAGTGGGGGTGGATGTACCAAACGCCACGGTGATGCTCATAGAGGATGCCCATATGTTCGGTCTGTCTCAGCTTCATCAGCTCCGGGGAAGGATAGGCAGGGGAAAGGATCAGAGCTTTTGTATCTTCATGGACAATTCAAAGAGCAAAGAAAAAAATGAAAGACTGCAGATAATGAATTCAACAAACGACGGCTTCAAGGTGGCATCGGAGGACTTAAAGCTTCGTGGACCCGGGGACATATTCGGGTTCAGGCAGTCCGGGGAGCTTGCCTTCAGGATAGGTGATATATTTACGGATGCAAAGCTTTTGCAGCAGGCATCGGACTATGCGGATTCACACCCCCTGTCTTCGGAGGACGGGGACGGGATTGACGATGAGAAATATGGCATGGCGTATTTATTATAAGGAGAGGATGAGATGAGTGAGATAAAGGACAGGATAAAAAAACTGCGGTCAAAGATGAAAAAAGAAGGAGTGGATGCGTACTACATCCCCACCTCCGATTTTCATTTTTCCGAATATGTAAGCGACTATTTCAAGGTCAGGGAGTATTTCTCGGGCTTTACGGGATCTGCCGGAGAACTTCTTGTCACAAAGGATTCTGCCCTGCTCTGGACTGATGGCAGATATTTCCTTCAGGCAGAAAAGGAGCTTGAGGACAGCGGGATAGAGCTCATGAGATCCGGAACGGAAGGAGTGCCCGATATCTTCGGATATCTGGAAAAGGATCTGCAAAAGAAGGCGGTTCTTGGCTTTGACGGACGGACAGTGGATGCAAAGACAGCAAAAAGATTTAAAAAAGTAACAGCAAAGATCAGGTACGAAAAAGATCTTACAAATGAAATATTTACAAGACCGGCCTTTCCTTCATCAGATATTGAAAATCTCCCGGTTGATGTCACTGGAAAGGATACAGCCGAAAAGCTGGGCCTCATCAGGGAAAAGCTTAAAGAAGCAGGTGTGTCATCGATATTTATCAGTGCTTTGGACGAGATAGCATATATATTGAACATCAGGGGAAGGGATGTGGCCTACAATCCTTTTGTGATGTCCTACCTTTATATCACTGATGAAAAGGCCTGGCTCTTTACGGGAGACGGAAAAGCGGATATAGCCTACAACGGACTCATCATCAGACCTTATTCCGAGGTCTCATCCTTTCTGGAATCCGGAAAGATCGGAAAAACCGTGGCTGCGGATCTTTCGGCAACGGGATATCTTCATTACAGGCTGCTCAAAAAGAGAGCAAAGATCGTCGATATGACTTCTCCCGTTCGTATGATGAAGGCGGTGAAAAACGAGACCGAGATCAAAAGGCTCAAAGAAATATATCTGAAGGATTCCCTGGCCCTGACCAGGTTTATCAGATGGATCTGTGAAAACGGAGCGGGGAAAAGTGAGATCGAGGCATCAGACAGGCTTTTGAGATTCAGGCAGCAGATCCCGGAATTTCGCGATCTTTCCTTTGAGACCATATCGGCCTATGGCAAAAATGCCGCAGTCGTACATTACAGCCCGAAAAAGGAGGATTGTGCGGTCATAGAGAACAGGGGATTTTACCTGGTGGATTCCGGAGGACAGTATCTGGGAGGGACCACGGATGTTACAAGGACGGTCGTCATGGGGGATATCACGCCTTTTGAAAAGGAGGCCTTTACTCTGGTGGCTGCGGGAATGCTTGATGTGCTGAACTGCGTTTTCATGAAGGGCTGCAGCGGATACAATCTTGATATCCTTGCCAGGAGAGGACTGTGGGAAAAAGGCTTTGATTACAGGCACGGGACGGGGCACGGAGTCGGATATATGCTGGGAGTCCATGAAGGTCCCTGCTCCATCAGGATGAAGGCCACGGAAAGGGATGTGCCTTTGGATCCGTGCATGGTAATATCTTATGAACACGTGATATACAGGACGGGGGAGTTTTGTGTGCGGACGGAAAACATCCTGGTGGTAAATAAAAATGAGACCAAATCAGACGGTGATTTCTACGCCTTTG
>JAFSWJ010000260.1 GCA_017444545.1 Lachnospiraceae bacterium | reverse complement strand
GGTGATGCCGAGAGCATGTGCCTCCTGAATGCAGATATGCTCCTTTTTCGGATCTACCACAAAGATCGCATCGGGGATTCTCTTCATCTCCTTGATACCGCCGAGGTTCTTCTCGAGCTTCTCCCACTCCTTCTTGATTATGAGGACCTCTTTCTTGGGAAGCTTTTCAAAGGTTCCGTCAACAGACATCTGCTCGATCTCCTTGAGCCTTCTGATCCTGGACTGGATCGTCTTGAAGTTTGTGAGCATTCCGCCAAGCCATCTTTCATTTACATAGAACATTCCGCAGCGCTCTGCCTCTGCCTTTACCGCATCCTGAGCCTGCTTTTTGGTTCCGACAAAAAGGATCGTACCACCGTTTGCAGCGATATCTCCGACTGCATTATAGGCCTCATCCACCTTGCCGACAGATTTCTGAAGATCGATGATGTATATACCGTTTCTCTCGGTATATATGTAGGGAGCCATCTTCGGGTTCCATCTCCTGGTCTGATGTCCGAAGTGCACTCCTGCCTCCAGAAGCTGTTTCATTGAAATAACACTCATTTTCTCTACCTCCATTGGTTGGTGTTATGAATATCCTCCATGGAATTCCCGACCTTTCAAGGCACCGGGGGAACTCCGTCAATACGCAGGATATCCGTTGATAGGTTATATGCAGACACCCTCATGGCTGCACGAACAATTATTTTAGCATAATAAAGGCAGATATGCAAGCCTGAAGCCTGTATAATCTGCCTTTTATCTGCCTGTTATTATCTCCGCGACCTCTCTGGCCGAGGCTCCTGCCGGTATCGAATGCGCTCCGGTGACAAGTTTTCTGTCAAAGCCGTTCAGACAAAGATAGGAATCAAACTGTGCCGCATCATTTATCACTCCGGCATTCTGAAGTTTTTTTGCTACTGCAGTGGAGGATTCCCCCTTTACGATGGTAACCGATACAGGCTTTGCGGCGGGCTTTACACTCCCTTCATCTGCAGGGCGTGCCTCTTCCACCTTTTCCCCGTTTCCGGCTGCCCTTCCCGCATCGGAATTTCTGCTTTCAAGCTCAGCAACCGTAACAGTCTGCCGCCTTTCCTCCCCGTCTTCGGAAGGCTTTGCGGCGGAAACGTCATTTCCTGAAGCTTTTGCTCCCGAAGAGTCTTTTTGGGTATTCTGTGTCTTTACGGCATCCTTCGGATCGGACGAACCTGCTCCCGCCCCCAGAAAACTTCCTTCTATCATGCCTTCATCAGCAGAAGAAGCCTTTCCTGTCTTTTCCGAAGATACGCTGGTCCGGTTTCCCGAAACTTCATTTTCCGAAACTGCAGGCTCATCTTTGTCTTTTTCATCTGAAGCCTCATTGCCGCTGACGGGCTCCATCGTTTCTTTTTCCTTTTTTTCCTTTTCGGCCCTGTCTTTGTCTTCTGTCTCCTTTGCAAGAGACTGGGCTTTTGACAAAAGCATCTCATCGCTGTCGACCATACCAAGCTGCTTTGCCCTTGCTTTTATCTCATCGTTTGAAAGCTCGGCAGCCCTGCCGCTCTTTCCGGCAGAAACTATGAGAGTACTGACAATGATCCCAAGACCCAGGCCACGCAAGTATTGTCTCAGATTCATTCCTGTCTGGCCTCCGTCAGCCCGATCTTCAATCTGACCTCACCCACGCCTATACCGAATTTTCTTGCTATATCGGTATCAGACATTCCTTCTTCGTGGAGGGCCATAATCTTTTCGCTCATATCAGCCGCACCTGTATCGTTTTTGTGTCCTGTTTCGCCTTCTTCGCCTGCTCCGCCCGGCGCAAACATTTTCGGGATCTTGTATCCGCGGTCCTTTGGTTCTTCACCGTTAACTCCGTGTTTTACGGAACTAATAACACCGTAAGCCGCTCTTCTTTCATCCCTGACCGCATTTTCATGTCTGGTTATGGCAGATGTGGAATTTCTCCCGACACCGGTCGCGATAGCCGCTTTCAGGGCAGGTCTGTCTTTTGCGCTGGGAAGCGGCACGGCATTGAAGTCACGCCTGTCATAGGTTCCCGGACTGTCCTGCCTGCTTTCCTTTTTGATGCTGTCTACCTTTCTGACCGTATTATTGATATCTGCGGATTTTTCAGTCAGCATATCATAGAGGAAGACGACCTCCTTGTGATTTTTTTCGATCTCTTCCACTACAGTCTTTCCATATTCATTTATGGCCAGTATCTTTTCATTCGAGAGTTTTTCCATCGCCCTTTCGGTATCGTCCTTTGCTATGGAGCATTCACTCTCGACTATCTCATTGATCCGTTTTCTGGCTCTGTCAACGCAGTCATCCACCGCTCCCTCCAGATCATCCCTGATCTTTTGAAGATCAGGTGTATCTGCTTTTTTTGAGCCTATCTCCGGAACAATGAACCCGGCCGCAAAAATAACTGCTCCAATGATGAGGAGCAGTATCTCAGCCAAACTCATATAGAAATATCAAAGCCTCCCTTTTTCTTGACAACGACCTTTCCGTCACTGTCTTCCTGTTTTTTTCTTCTTCTTGCACCGCCGTCTCCTCCGTAGAGGTTTCCGCCCTGCCCGTTATCCTCGGTTGAGGTATCCACATTCTGCTGCTCCTGAACAGAGTGGTCCTTTATATCCGTCTGTTCATCAACAGTAACCTCAGCTGCGCTCTGTGCTATCGCAGCTTTGTTATCATCATTTTGCTTAAAAACCGAAATATCCTGTGATACCGAAACGGTACCGTTCATAAGGATCGGTGAAATAGCCATACCTGTACCTCACAGTGCCAGCATCTTCACATCCCCGCTTTCTTTTCTGAAGCGGCAATAATGGTAATCTGTCTTCAGCACAAGACTCGCCTCCGATATGATCAGCCTCGTACCCGCATGAGCCTGTCCGTTAACGATTATCTGTGCATCCGTATCCGAATCAAAACTTACCGAAAGAGAAGCCAGCTCTTTTGTATTATCCTCGATGTACTGCTTTTCCTTTTTCACTTCATTGGAAAGCTCTATGATCTTTTGTATCTGCTCGGGAGGTAGCTTTTCCCCCTTCTTCATCCTTGTAGTTGCAGCCACCACCACAGGCTCCATCATCGCGATCTTTTTTCTGTATTCCTCGTTGTCCTTTGTAAGCTTTGCGAACCTGGCTTTGAGTGC
>JAFSWJ010000259.1 GCA_017444545.1 Lachnospiraceae bacterium | reverse complement strand
CCACATCATATTGACAAGCTCTGACAGCATATCTCCCACCCTGTAATCAACAGGGACTATATCCATGCTCCCGGCTTCTATCTTTGAAAAATCCAGGATGTCATTTATGAGGGCAAGGAGCATCTTTCCCGAACCCTGTATGCCGGAAGCATCCTTTACTATCTCATCCGTTGCATCCTCGTCACGCAGTATCAGCTCATTGAGTCCGAGTATCGAATTGATCGGTGTCCGGATCTCGTGACTCATGCTGGAAAAGAATCTGTTCTGGGAACGGGTCAGTTCCTCTGCTCTCTCCGCCTCTTTTTTTGCTCGCTCGTTTTCTTCGGAGAAAAGCCTTCCCTGAACCCATGTCATGACATAGCACATGACACCCACCACCACCAGTGATACAAACGAGTCAACATGGAAAAACTCTCTGGAGTGGGGGTAGACCAGTTCGGGATGATAATATGAAGCAAGATAACATCCAACTGCCATCACGGCAAGAAAAGAAAACATGATCTTTCTCCACCTGTCGTGAAGGACCAGACCCACATACATGAAGGCAAAGATGATCCAGAGAACACCTCCTCCTTCAAGTCCTCCTCCGAAAAAAAACAGAGCAGGAACCACCACGAAAACGAGAGCGATCACCAATATCCTGATGCTCGCCTGAAGCCATCCCTTTGAAAGGCAAAACAGGGTCAGGACCGGAGATATCACAAAGATCGATATGATGACCGCTATCTCGTATGGATTCTCCTTCATTATGAGATCAAATATCAGTGCGATCATCACGCTGATCTCCGAAACAAAGGTCAGTATCAGGAATATCCTGTCGGTGAAATCTCTTTCAGGATCCTTTATCGTTTCTATGACAGACCTGAAGAATCTGATCGGATTCATATCTTTTCACCTCCGTTTCCTGAAGTTTTTTCTGACAGCACCCGCTGTACCACTCTTTCAAAATCCTTTGTATCAATGGGCTTTGCTATGAACCCGTCAAAGCCCTCATTGATGAACATCTCTCTGGCACCGGAAACCGCGTTTGCCGTCAGGGCAATGACGCCTGTCTTTTTGCCAAGATCCTTTGCCGCAGCTTTGATCTGCCTCATGGCCTCCACTCCATCCATCTCAGGCATCATATGATCCATGAAGATCAGATCATATTCGTTTTCATGGAATTTCCTGATGGCCTCCCTGCCGCTTCCTGCAGTTTCGATCAGCATACCGTATTCCCTGAAAAGAGATGATGCCACCACAAGGTTCATGGGCTCGTCGTCAACTACAAGAGTCCTGACGCCCGTAAATTCGGGTTTCTCGCCATTCTCGGTCCCTTCCAGATCATCTGCCGAACGCCCGTCGTTGAGTATCTTTATGGCAGGATATGCATACAAAGGCTTTGGCATCAGTACCACCCGGCTGTTTTCAGGAAGCGCAAAGCCCGCCTCCGCAGACACCGCGACAACGATGTCCTCTTTTGCAAGTTCCTCGAAATAGCCCCTGTTTTCCTCGTACTCCTCCTGCCCCATGAAAACATGGCTCACATTCAGCTTTTCCTTCAGACGCTCAACCTCATAGACTGTCTCCGCAGCATACAAAGGAACATGTATGCCTCTGGCAAGATTGGATGCCATGGTTCGATAGAAATCGCGGAGCTTTGGTACCTTGTATTTATCAGGTCTGACATGGAAAAGCACGGCTCCGTCAAAGGAATCCTCAAGCGCCAGGCACGGTTTATCATCCACCACCTTTTGCGGTATCGTCACCCTCACCGTAGTACCGTTCTTTTTCTCACTTTCTATTTTGACAAAGCCTCCCATCCTGTGGGCAAAACCGTACACGATGAAAAGTCCCAGACCTATGCCTCCCGAGCTCCTGTTTCTTTTTTTGTTTGCCTGATACATTCCCTCGGTTATCATATGAATGGCATTTTTCTCCATGCCTATTCCGGTATCGGTCATCTCTATGGTCAGATTCACTCCGTAATCCAGAGTTTCGGCATACAATCTTACAAAGATACCGCCCTGTCTTGTAAACTTGATCGCATTCTCCAGCAGATGTCTGAATATCTTGTGAAGTTTTTTGATATCACCGTACATCATCGCCGGGACCTTCGGATCCAGATCCACCACCAGTTCCAGCTCCGATGCCCTGTCACTTGTCCTGAAACTTGTGACCACATCATTTATCAAAGATGTGCTCATATAGTTTTCTTCCTCAAGAAATATCTTGTTTCTCCTGCACTCTGTGTAATCCTGGATATCCTCTATCTGATATGCAAGTCTCATCCCGGCATTTCTGATATTGAAAGCCTCGGTCCCCACTCCCTTTTTCATCAGCAGATCCGACATCCCGTTGACCACATTTACGGGTGTACGCAGTTCATGAGATATATTTGAAAGAAAATCCTCCATGTTCTGGTCATTTGATTCAATGATCTTTGCCCTGAGCCTGTTCTCTTCCGCATCATCGATCCGGTCGTTTATGGTCCTCAGGGTTATATAATAAATGAAAAGCACGATGACGATATGGAGCAGTATCCTGGATACCGTCAGCTTGTCATATACTATCTTTTCTCCTCCGGGCAGATTGATGAAGTGAATGAAAAGCAGTACAAAAAACT
>JAFSWJ010000258.1 GCA_017444545.1 Lachnospiraceae bacterium | reverse complement strand
GGGGATATCGTGGCCTTTGTCCAGAACGGCGCGCTTTACTGTTACAGGGGTGTCAATAACAGGGTGGTCAAGGTCTTTTCTTTTTTTGATGAGGAAAACAACGACGAGCGAACGAGACTTCAGGATCATGATATCAAGATACTTTCCGTTGATGAGGGCGGGAATATCCGCTTTCTGCTATACGGATACATGAACAGGGGCAGGCACGAGGGAGAGGTCCTGGCAGGGGTGTATTACTATGACAGTTCGCTGAATACCATAGAGGAGGAGGTTGTCATCCCCTATGACGGCTCCTATGCCCGTATCAAGAGCAATCTGGATCTTCTTGCATTTGAGGACAGAGCGAATAATTTCTATTTTTACCTGTCGGATACCATCTACAGGATCAGGATGGGCTCGGCCAGAACCGAGATACTGGCTTCCGATATCGGTGTGGACGATTTTGTGGTCTCGGACAGTTCCGGGCTTGTCGCATGGACCGATGAGCTGGTGAAGGTCGGATCGGCTGATACCATGGGCGTCAATGTCGAAAACAGTGAGATAACCTTTCTCGATCTTTCCACAGGTGAGAGAAGGCTCATCAAGGCCGGTCCGGGCAGGATCAGCATACCCGTAGGATTTATCGGAGAGGATCTCGTATACGGTGCCGTGGATTCGGGCGGTATAATAAGAACAGCTGCCGGTACGGCAAGGCTTGTCATGAAATACCTCTATATAGAAAGCCCCAAGGGCGAGATATTGAAGGAATATGACGCCAAAGACAGGTTTATATCAAGGGTTGAGATCAAGGATAATGCGATCAACATAGAGAAGATCCTGCTTGACAGCCAGGGTACGGTCGTAAATGTCGAAAATGATCAGATCGTGGGAAGCGGACGGACAAAGGATACCCATACTTCCATCCTTTCGGTTTTGACTGAGGAAACGGAGACCATCGTTGAGATGCAGGTATATCAGGATATCAGGACAGATTCCCTTCAGCTTCTGACACCAAAGGAGGTAGTATACGAGGGCGGGCGAAACGTCAATCTGGAGGATGCGGCAAATGATACAAACGAAACTTATATCGTCTACTCAAAAGGTCTGATCTCAGGCATTTACAGCAGTCTTTCGGGAGCCATAGAAAAGGCGGATGAGGATGCCGGCGTGGTGGTATTTGACGTGAACAAATACGCCTGGGCAAAGACGGGAAAGGAAAGCGAGAAAAGCATTCCGCTGGAGGAAATATCGGAGTTTACAGGAAATTCACTTTATGACTGCCTGTCTGCAATGCTTGAATATACGGGGAAAAAGGCAGATATAAAAGGGGATGTTGAAAGAGGTGTTTCTCCGATACAGATACTTGAGGATAATATGGACGCCGAGATACTGAATCTGGAGGGGTGTACGCTGGATGAGGTACTCTACTATGTTGCTTCCGACAGACTGGTTTTGGCGCCCTCCAGGATACAGACCCTGCTAATCACGGGTTACGATACAAAAAACATAGAAGTGCTGAACCCTGCAGAAGAGAGTGTTCACAAGATCGGACTGAACGATGCAAGGGAACTCTTTGAGAGCAGAGGAAACGAATTCATCAGTTATGTGAGATAGGGTGCAGGGGGACGGTGTAGCAAGGGGACGGTTCTCTGTTTCGTACCAAAACAGAAAACCGTCCCCTTGCTCCCTTGCTACACCGTCCCCCTCTTTTTATTCTTCCGTCAATTCGCCCTTCATGTAGCGTTCCACAAAGGACTGGATCCTGCCGATGGGATTCAGGAGATCACTGATGGATGAGTCATGATTCAGTGTGTCTATGATATAGGCGATATATTTGCTCATATCGCAGGAAATGTACCATTCTCTCCTGAGGAGCTCGGGCATCTGATAGATGAGGTTCGTGGTGAGAACTCCGCTGATGATACCGTCCTCATATGCCTTGTCAAATCTTTCGATCCCCTTGGTGAAAAGACCGAAGGTTGCTGCCAGATAGATCCGGCGTGCCTTGCGCTGCTTTAATGACATGGCAACCTCAAGTGAAGTATCTCCCGAGGAGATCATGTCATCTACTACTATGATATCCTTGCCTTCGACATCGGTGCCCAGGAATTCATGCGAGACTACAGGGTTCCTTCCGCCCACGACCCTCGTATAATCACGTCTTTTGTAGAACATTCCCATATCAAGACCGAGGACGTTTGCAAAATATATGGCCCGGCTCATGCCGCCTTCATCCGGGCTGACGACCAGCATGTGCTCGGAATCAACGGAAAGGTCCTTCACATTTGACAAAAGACCCTTTATGAACTGATAGGAAGGCTGGATCGTTTCAAAACCGCTCAAAGGGATGGAGTTCTGAACCCTGGCATCATGGGCATCAAAGGTGATGATATTGTCAACGCCCATTTTAACAAGCTCCTGCAGTGCCAGCGCACAATCAAGAGATTCTCTGGCTGCTCTGGTGTGCTGGCGGCTTTCATACAGGAAGGGCATTATGACGGTAATACGTCTTGCCTTGCCTCCGACAGCTGCTATTATCCTCTTGAGATTCTGGTAATGGTCGTCCGGTGACATATGATTGATCTCACCGGATATAGAATAGGTCACGCTGTAATTGCATACATCGACTATGAGATAGAGGTCCATGCCTCTGACAGATTCCATGATCATGCCCTTTGCTTCACCTGTGCCGAAGCGGGGCAGCTGTGCTTCCACAAGATATGTATCCCTGTGGTAGCCTGAATATACGAGGGAGTCCTTTTGCTCATCCTCCCGCTCTCTCCTCCATTTCACCAGAAAGGAGTCTATCTTTTCACAAAGAGGAAGAGTACCGCTCAAGGGTACCACTCCCAGTGATCCGATGGGTACAGTATCCAGTTTCCTTTTGTCGTGGGTTGACATTATGCCTGCCTCCGTTTCTTCAATCGGATATCCTCGCCCGTAAACCGGATCAGCTCATAGCCTCCCAGTATCCTTGAGAACGAGCGCTCGGAATAATTATCCTTGAGCTGTTCCAAGGAAAGGTTGCTCGAAATGATGGTCGGTTTTCTGGCATTGTCCCGTTCATTCAATATCTGAAAGAGCTCAGCGGCTGTGACTGTTGCGGAATTCATCACTTCAGTTCCCAGATCATCTATGATCAGAAGCGAACAGTCAAACAGGCTGTTGTAGGAATCCTCGTCAAAAACCGAACCGTTCCTTCTGAACACATGACCGTTTAACAGCTCAAACAGCCTCAGGGCAGTGAGATATATGACAGAATACCCCTCACTTATAAGTCTTTCGGCAATACAGTTTGTGATAAACGTCTTGCCGCTCCCCACATTTCCATAGAATAGCATATTCACATAGTTTTTTGCAAATGTATCGACAAAATCCTGGGCGAGAGCCCGGATCTTTTTCATCTGTATGAGAGTGTCACCTGAAAAATATTCATAGGAGAAGGTATCGAAGTTTTCTTCCCTGAGCTTCGGATATATGTCAGACTGGCGGTACATGACATCTATGATCTTCTGTTTCAGACAGTGGCACCTAGCTCCGTTCACGAAACCGGTATCCCTGCAGTCAGGACAGTCATAAATGGGCTGCAGATAGGATGGATCGTAGCCGGCATTCTTTATTAAAGATGTCTTTTTTGCGGAAAGCTCATCGATACTTTTGACTGAAGATTCAGCACTGCTGCCCTCTGTGATCCCTTTGATGGCAGCTTCTGTTCCGATATCTGCGATCTCTTCATCTATTGTTTTCAGGGAGGGGATCCTTTCGTAAACCTCTTTTTTTCTGGCATCCGAAAGTGAACGGTTTTTCCTCCTCTTCTCTTCATAGGAGGACATTATCTCATTGAATTGCCGGTGGCTGTAGGTCATGACGGTTTACCTGCCCTTGCCAGACTCTTTTCGGTCAGCTCTTTTTCAAGAGCATCCATGTCATAATCCCTTTCAGAGAAATTTTTGAAACGGTTGGGTGCGGAAGCAGGACCGGAGGCAGTCTTTTTCGGATACTCCCTTTTTGCACTCTGGGCATATTCCCTGTCAAGAACCTCTATATCCGACAGATCCTTTACACCCTGGGCATACCACTTTGAAAGTATGGTATCGGCATAGGTGAAGCTGGGCTTTGAAAGCCTTTTTATCGTGCGTGACGCTGCCTCTTTTATTATGGTGATGTCAAAGCCGTATTCACTCTCCCATTTGGACAGATAATCATATTCCGTGGGAGTGAAATGCCTGTCGCTGATGCCGAATTCCTTCATCAGGGCATAGACGTTTTTATTATGGAATTTTGTATATTCCTTTGCTTCGTCGACACTGTGGATGCCCTTTTCGTTCCATGAAAATGCGACTTCCATGAAATAGTTCATGTTGTTTCCGCCGCAGTCGATGCAGTGCTCCACGAGAAATTCTATGAGATCGACAGGAAATTTCAGTTCGTCTACCATAAAGAGGATCTTTTCCATGTCAGTGTGCGACAGGGTCTGGCGAAGATATGACTCGACCGCAAATATGAGCTGACGCACATCTTCCTTTTTACTGAAGGAAGCAAGCTTTGAGGCGGAGTAGCCGTGAAGCTCGGGCTTCTTTTTTTCTTTTCCCATATAAACGGACGAAAGGGAGGCAGAAGAGCTGCTCGCCTGCATGATGTCCTCGGGACTGTCATATGGAAGCTCTGCAGGATCGTTTAAGGTGATGCCGCAGATGGTATGATCCTCCTCGAAATCGAGGGTGATGATACCTGCCCTGGACCAGTAGAGAAGTGCACGGCACACGTCCTTTTCGGTATAATTAAAGCGATCCGCGATGGACGAGACGTCCACAGGTATGTCGGAGCTGATGCATCTGCTCAGATAAAGATAGATCTTTAACTGGGCCTCATTGGCGCCCGAAAGATAGTTGTCAATGAAGACGTTGGAAATTATGGTGTTGCCGCTGAAGCGGCTGCCGCGTAACCTTATCGAATCCATTTTTTCTCCCGATTCATCATCTTTTTTCCGAAAACGATTTGGAGTATAGCACAACGGATCTTAAAATGAAACAGGTCAAAACGACCCCCGGTCTGCAAGTGGCATGATGTGGATAAAGTGGGAAATGTTATATTTTCCTGAGTGACGGATTTGCACTAAAAAAATAACAGACATTTCCTTTGGAGACAGGTTGGAAAAATTTTGTTGATATTGTGGATAGTTATGATCTAAGCAGGTCCTCCCCGATCTTTACTATATTTCCTGCCCCCATGGTTATCAACAGATCCCCGTTGATACATTTTTTCTGAATATATTTTTCTATCTCCTCAAAGGAGGGAAGGTAGCAGCAAGAAACGCCCATTTTGTCGAGCTTTTCGACCAGTGTTTTTGAGCTGATGCCCAGAGTATCAGTCTCTCTGGCGGCGTATATATCGGCCAGGATCACCTCGTCGGCAAGGCTTAATGCATCTGCAAATTCATCCAGGAGAGCTTT
>JAFSWJ010000257.1 GCA_017444545.1 Lachnospiraceae bacterium | reverse complement strand
TCTCGGCCACCCGGTAAATTCCTATCTGATGATGCTTAACAACATGAATCTTTACAACAAAATGGTCCTGCGGCTTTTCATCTACATAGTCATACTCATGGCAGTGGATTTTGCCGCCCTGAAGACAGATATATATGCCCTTTTCGGAAAGCTCAAAACCCCTTTCAGATGGATCATTTATTCCGCTTTGACCACCTTTGTCATAGTTGAGGCCTTAAACGGCGGAACAACGCAGCAGTTCATTTATTTCCAGTTCTAGGTAGAGGATATGAAAAAGTTTGTCATCAAATGCATAATATTTGCCCTCATCCTCGGAGTCATCTTTGTACCCTTTGCGGTATTTGTCGACCCCTACAATATCTTTCATGCTTCCGCTCCCAGGCAGAACGGGGTGGAGCCGAACAAAAACTACGTGAAGATGAAAAATGTCCTGGAGCATCCTGATAAATTTGACTCCTTTCTTTTCGGTTCCTCAAGAGTCGGTTTCATGGATGTGACACTGATGGACGATGGCACTTATTATGACATGACATATTCCGAAGGGCTTCCTGCAGAGCATCTGGATAACCTGAAGGTCATGATAGCCCATGGCATCATCCCGAAAAACGTGACCATAGGACTGGATGACATCTCCTATTTCGTGGATCCCGATATCCACAAGGGTCAGCTTTTCAGGCTGAACTTCCCATGGCTTGGAAAGCCTTCCGAAAAGGTATCCTTTTACCTTAGATATTTTGATCTGAAGACTCTCTTTGATTCACTTGATGCCCTCGGAAAAAACAACTACAAGGATCCCGAGTACACCTGGAGGATGTTAAACACCGGCACGGAAAACCTGAAGATCATACCGGAATTCAATGCAAACGGTGCCAAGGCATGGTGGTCCGACTATTATTATCCCAGGGAAGAGGTTCTTGATGAGATCAGACAGATAAAGGAGCTCTGTGCGCAATATGACATTAACCTCCGTTTTTTCACCAATCCCATGCATGCCATGACCTATGCAAAGGATATGGACAACGGATATCTGGTCTTCCTTGAGGAACTGGCAGGGGTCACCGACTACTGGAATTTTTCGGGCTTCAACAATGTGACCCTGAACTATAATAACTACTATGAAACTTCCCACTATGATGCCGCCGTTGGTGAAAAGATCATACAGGTGGTCTACTACGACGGCACCGAGGAGGATCTTCTCGCCCAGGGCTTCGGAGTATATGTCACAAAGGATAATGTGGATGATCTCATAAAAATATTAAACGAGCAGGCCGTAAACTTCGACCTGCCCGTAAATACCTACTCTGCAACCTTCAACAAAACCGATGATGAGGATGACTGATCTCAGGTATCCGATTTTGCACCCAGCTTCACGGTATGCTTTTCTTCGGCATAACCGCCGTCCTTCTGGGTCTGGATGGTTATCTCCACCTCGTCTCCGGCTTCATAATACTCCATGAGATCCTTCAGTTCCTCCATGCTGCTCACGCTCTGACCGTCAAACTTCGTGATGATATCACCCTTTTCCAGTCCGCCTTCATCGGCAGGTGAACCTGCTTCAACCTGAGCCAGATAGATACCCTCAGGCATGTCGTAGGTTTCAGCCACATCACGGGCAACCGCTACACCGGCAATACCCAGATATGCCTGCTTGCCTTCCTCAGCCTTCTTTTTGGTGGTCTTGTTCATCAGTTCCTCTATGATGGGCTTTGCAGTGGAGATCGGGATCGCATATCCCATTCCCTCTATGCCGTTTCCTCCGGCCTTTGCCTCATTTATCCCTACGAGTTCACCATTGATATTAAGCAGCGCTCCTCCGGAGTTTCCGGGATTTATGGCGGCATCTGTCTGGATCAGCGCATGCTCGCCGTTATCAAGCTCTACCGTACGGTCCAGAGCACTCACTATTCCCGTTGTAACCGACTGGCCGTATCCCAGGGCATTTCCTATGGCTATCACGGGCTCGCCCACGGCCAGACCGTCGCTGTCACCCAGAGTCGCCACCTTTATCGAATCTATGGTATTCTGCGAAAGGGAATCAAAGCTCACGGCGATCACCGCTATGTCTGCGGCCTTGTCCTGTCCCTTGAAATTGGCCTCTGCCACACTGCCGTCCACAAACTGCACCGAAAGCGTTGTTGCATCAGATACCACATGCTCATTGGTAACTATCAAAAGCTCATCATCATTTTCTCCCACTATGATACCGGAGCCTGAAGCCTCACTCTCGCTCTGTATCTCCTGTCCAAACCAGGTCCTGCCTGTTATCACCATGTCATTTGTGATTGCAACGACAGCAGGCGTCACATCCGCTGCAACCTTTGTCACATCGGTTACCGTGGATAAAGTGGATCCGGCCATGGTAGGCGAGACCTTTCTTTCGCTTCCGGTATTTTCCGCAGTCGTGACTCCGGATCCCGAAGCATCCGCCGTCTTTGACTCGGTCACCGTGACTGTCTTTGCCGATGCAGGATTTCCTGTGAGCATATTTACAAGATAGAAAGCTCCTCCCGCACAAAGTCCGAATATCAGTCCGAGTGCCACACTCACCAGAGCCTTTGCAAAAAATCCCGGCTTCTTTTTCTGCTTTTTGGGACCCTGTGTCATTGACGGTCCCTCGGGGATGTGCACACCCGCTCCCGATGCACCCGAATACTGATAGGATGTATAATGGGGTCTCGGAACCACCGGCGTGCTCTCTCTGATGTCATCTCTTCCGATGTCGTCTTTTCTGATGTCATCTCTTCTTTCGTTATCATCTTCATACATATAAATCACCTTCTTTACACAAATTACCGGTTCAATAACCTGATCTGAGAACAAGTATATTTTTTAATTGTGTTTTAATTGTGAAGAAGATATATAGAATCTGTGATCAACTCAGAAAGCCTTCAGCTCCTTCCAAAGCTCCCCGATCTCATCCGTGGTCTCCACCGGAAGATTTTTGTATATCTCACAGTTCGCAAGCTTTTTTGACGGAGGGACCAGCGCCTCCGAGGCTTTTTCTTCATCAGTCAATGATTCGTTTATCGCCGTGACGGGTGACGAATACCTGACCTCCTCAAAATTGGCTCTGGCTATATCCTCCCTGCAAAGGAAATCCAGAAATTTCTGCGCATTGGCCATATTAACGCATTCATTTGTGATCCCCCAGCAGTCTATCCATATATTTGTACCCTCTTTGGGAATGCAGTAGGCAAGAGACGGATCCTCCTCGCAGGCATACAGCGCTTCTCCGGAGTAGACAACCCCGGCTGCCGCATTTCCTGCCAGTATCTCATCCCTGACTTCATCCACCAGATATGCCTGCACGTCCTTCTTTTGATCGATCAACAGCTTCTGGGCCTCCTTCAGTTCATTTACATCGGTAGTGTTCATTGAGTATCCGAGATATTTAAGGGCAGCCATGAATGCATCCCTCATGCTGTTCTGCATGATGATGTCACCGGCATGGCTTCCGTCAAAAAGCGTTTTCCAGGAATCGATCTCCCCTCCCGTTTTTTCGGGATCATACAGGATACCGACCGTTCCCCAGAAATACGGCATCACGTGTTTATTGCCCGGATCAAAATCCGCCGCCATTTCCCAGTAGTCCTCCCCGATGCCCTTTGTATTGTTCATCGCCGAAAAATCAACCTCTGCCAGCTCTCCCTCATCCATGAGCCTTTGCAGCATATACTCCGATGTGCACACCACATCATATTTGATCGCCTTGGCCTTGTATTTCGTATACAGCTCCTCGGGAGTGGGCACCTCTTCATAGACCACCTTTATGCCGGTCTCCTTTTCAAACTGATCCAGCACGTTCATATCTATATACATCCCGTAGTTCAGCACGGTGAGGGTATCTCCCTGTTTTCCCGCACATCCGCATAATAAAAACGAGGCTGTTACCGCCGCCATGAGCACACAAACAAATCTTTTCATTTCCTTTTCTCCGTTCTTTTGGTAAAATCCTGACGATACCGCAGTTCCCGCACAGGGGCTGCTACATTATGGAATTATAACTTTTTGGAACAGACATCACAATACACAATATCTTGTATATTTGACAAACAGGGGCTATCAAGTTATAGTGTTTAATAGTTTTGTAACAATTTAAGGACAGAAAAAATGGCATCCAGAAGAAACAAAAGATCAAAAAAAAGGAAGCAGCGCACCATCCTGCTTTTCTTTGAGATAATCATATTCATCGGGCTCATCGTGGCTCTTTTTCTGGCCCTCAAATGGGACCGTGTGGACAAGGAACAGCTTTCCGAGAGCGAGATCTACTATAACGAAGAGCTCATCGAAAAGATGGAGGAGCAGGACAGCACCACCTTCAAGACCATGAAAGGCTTCAAAAACGTGGCTCTTTTCG
>JAFSWJ010000256.1 GCA_017444545.1 Lachnospiraceae bacterium | reverse complement strand
GATGAGCTTCATGATGCGGGCATTGTGGGAGACGAGGCCGGAACAAAGGGCAGGACCGTGCTCATGACAAAGGAACAGTTTGAGGTATACAAAGAGGAGAACCTATGAAGAGTGATATTGAAATCGCAAGAGAAGCGAAAATGCTCCCCATCAGTGAGATAGCAAAAAACCTTGGCCTTTCGGAAGATGACATTGAGCAGTACGGCAGGTACAAGGCAAAGCTTTCCGAGGACCTGTTAAAAAAACTTTCCCATAATAAAAACGGAAAGCTGATCCTCGTCACTGCCATCAACCCGACTCCCGCAGGAGAAGGAAAGACCACTACCACCATAGGGATCGGACAGGCCTTTGCAAAGCTTGGGAAAAAAGCGGTCATAGCATTGAGGGAGCCCTCACTCGGACCCTGCTTTGGAGTAAAGGGCGGAGCAGCGGGAGGAGGCATGAGCCAGGTTGTTCCCATGGATGAACTGAACCTGCATTTTACAGGCGATTTCCATGCCATCACCTCGGCAAACAATCTGTGTGCCGCCATGCTTGACAATCATATACATCAGGGAAATGCCCTCAGGATAGATACCAGACAGATAGTGATCAAAAGATGCCTTGACTTAAATGACAGGGCTCTCCGTAATGTTGTGATAGGTCTGGGTGAAAAGAGCGACGGCTTTGTCAGGGAGGATCATTTCACCATCACGGTCGCAAGCGAGGTCATGGCGATCTTTTGTCTTGCGGAGGATATGGCGGATCTTAAACGAAGGCTTGAAAAAATGACAGTTGCCTACGATCTGGACGGAAAGAGCGTTACGGCAAAGGATATAGGTGCCGTCGGAGCAATGGCAGCCCTTTTAAAGGATGCCATCAGACCAAATCTCATACAGACACTTGAAAACACTCCTGCCATCGTACATGGAGGACCCTTTGCAAATATAGCCCACGGCTGCAATTCCGTGAGAGCCACGAAGGCGGCATTGAAGCTGGCAGACTATTGCATAACCGAGGCGGGCTTCGGCGCGGATCTCGGAGCCGAGAAATTTTTTGACATCAAGTGCAGACAGAGCGGCCTGAAACCCGATGCCGTGGTGCTTGTAGCAACCATCAGGGCGTTAAAATACAACGGCGGTGTGAAAAAGGAGGAGCTTTCAAAGGAAGACCTTGGTGCCCTCAAAAAGGGAAGTGAAAACCTTGCAGCCCATATAGAAAACCTGAAGAAATTCGGGGTTCCCGTTCATGTGGCATTAAATGCCTTTGTGACCGATACACAGGCCGAGACACAGTATATAGAGGATCTGTGCAAAAGCCTTGGCTGCAGCATGTCGCAGAGCAGAGCCTGGGAGCTTGGAGGAGAGGGCGCCGTTCCTGCCGCAAAGGCTCTCATAGACATTCTTGAAAACGAAAAGAGCGGGTTTACCATGCTCTATGAGGATGAGCTTGATCTGATATCAAAGATCGAAAAGGTGGCAGTACAGATCTACGGAGCCGACGGAGCCGTCTTTTCAAAAAAAGCACTGACAAAGATCAAAAGATACGAGGCGGAGGGATATTCAAAGCTGCCCGTATGCATAGCAAAAACCCAGTATTCATTTTCTGATGATCCGTCGCTTCTGGGGAGGCCGAAGGGTTTTGTTATAAACGTAAAGGATGTGTATGTTTCAAGCGGAGCGGGCTTTGTCGTGGTACTGACAGGAGATATCATGACAATGCCGGGACTTCCGAAGGTTCCTGCGGCAAACAGTATAGATGTTGATGAAAACGGTATGATCACGGGGCTGTTTTGACGGCTGCTCCCAAAAGGACAAGGATTTATCCGTCAGGACGGCAAAGAGGTAACATATGATCTGTCCCGAATGTAATAACGAGATACCGGAAGGAAAGCTGTATTGTCCGAACTGCGGCAAGGCCATACAGATCGTTCCGGATTTTGAACCGAATATAGAAGACAGGCTTGAGCTTTCAAAGAGTGATATAGAGGATGTTATGACGGGAGGCGGCGAAGGCTCACCTGATGCTGATGACAGCACAAAGACAAAAGAGATTCCCGCCATATCCCAGGATACAAAGGAGATCCCGGACACCAAAGCTGAGACACCGTCTGCCATGGACAATATCTCCCTGCGCAAACAGCAAAGGAGCAGGAAAAAGATCAGCCTGGCTTTCAGGATAGGCAGTGCCGTGATAGTAGTCATCGCGGTGATCTCGGTCTTTCTGGCAGTGCGCTACAGAGAGGATGACAGCTACGAGACACATATGAAAAAGGCTGTAGGCTTCATGTCGGAAGAGGATTATGCCGGGGCGGCAGATGAATATCTCCTTGCGGCGGCAAAGGAGGGCTTAAAGCAGGATGAGCTGTATAATGCAAGGCTTGGG
>JAFSWJ010000255.1 GCA_017444545.1 Lachnospiraceae bacterium | reverse complement strand
GGTCGCGTGTAGGCAAGCCCAAGGTCTACCAAAAAGAAATCAAGATAATTCAAGATACCGTAAAAAGATGCAAGGCTGAAATACAGTCTGGAGAAAAGACGATGGAGGAAGCCATGCAAATACTGGCTGACCTTAAGAGCAATTATGTATGATACGGGATTTGAGGGGAGTGAGGATATACGATGAGAGCTGTCATATACGCCAGATATAGCAGTGACCGTCAGACTGAAGACAGTATCCATGCACAAGTCCGAGCATGTGAGGAATATGCCGGTTCGCACGGTATGCAGATCCTTCGTGTTTACAAGGATGAAGCGATTTCGGGGCGAGAGAGCAAAACCGAGATGCGGAAGGCGTATCAACAGATGCTCCAGGATTGTAAAGCGCACGCTTTCGACACCATATTGATCCACAAATATGACCGTGTGGCCCGGTCCCTGTCCGAACACGTCAACCTGGAAACCCGGTTGATGAAGGAGGGCATTGAGCTTGTCGCCGTAGCGCAGAATTTCGGTACATCGAACGAAAGCAAAATCATGCGTACTCTTCTGTGGAGCATGTCCGAGTACTATTCCGATAATTTGTCCTCGGAAACAAAAAAAGGCCATCGTGAAACAGCTTTAAAAGCCCTTCACAATGGCGGGGTTGCTCCGTTCGGATATGATATTGTGGACCAAAAATATGTCATCAATGAGTTCGAGGCCGAATATGTAAGACGGATGTTTCAGTGCGAGCTCGACGGTACTGGCTTCAAAGGGCTCATCGCGGAGATGAAAGCAGCGGGAATCAAAGGTAAGCGCGGTAAAGAGATACATTATACACAGATCTATGAGATTCTGCGAAATGAACGCTACTGCGGCGTATACCTGTATTCCCCGACAGAGGCCAAAGACCGCTCTGATCGGCGGTCGAAGCCTGATGCCATCAGAATTGACGACGCGTTTCCGGCGATCATCAACAAAACCATGTATCAGGAAGTGCAAAAGATAATGGATAGTCATAAGCGGAGAGGGAAGAAAAACAACTACCTGTGCAGCGGACTGGTTTACTGTGCATCCTGCGGAGCCAAAATGCATGTCTACAAGCGGCAGAAGAAGGGTCATGAATACATGGATTATCGTTGCTCTGCTGCCTGCGGAAGCTCGATGGTCCGCGTTGAGGACGTCGACGCCGCGGCAAAAGCCTTTCTCGGCTATATTCTATCAGATGACACACAGGAAAAGATCGCTCAGCTGCTGAGGACATACAAGGGTCACGAAAAAGACCGTGTGGATAGTTTCAAGAAAGCCATAGCAAAGCAGATTGCCGAGAAAGATGCCTCATATGAGAATCTGCTTGCAAACCTGTCGTCCGCAGTTCTCCCGGCAGAGGTCGTCAAGGATCTCACCGCCAGGATGCAGACCCTCAAAAATGAAATTGAGGCGCTAAAACAGGCTGAGCCTCCGAAAGATTACACGGTCGACATGGTGAAAGAATGGCTCCAGTCCATTAAGGATGCCCCGGATGAAAAAGCTGTTCATCTTCTGATTGCCAGAATTGAGGCCAAGCGCGAAAAAGACAACACAGACTTTAATATCGTATCGACATT
>JAFSWJ010000254.1 GCA_017444545.1 Lachnospiraceae bacterium | reverse complement strand
ACCTGCCCTTTGAAAACAGGATGCTGGAGATCCTCATCGCCCTGACTCTTTTTTACTGCAAAAAAAATATCCCTGTAAATCTCTTTCATACCATGGAGCAGGATAATAAAAACGTTGTGGAAATGGGAAGCTTTGATGCCTTTTATCAAAGGATATCGGAGTTTTACTTTGATGATGAGGCAGATCCGGCTCTGCTTTTTGACCGGGTATTAAAGAGAGGGGATATCTTTGAGCAAAGATATGTCTTTTTGATACTCAGGAAATGGGATGAAAGTGCAAAGGATCTGGTGGAGAGACTTTCGCGGCGGAGCATACCCGTGAAGGTGTATCTTGTCACAGGGGACGGTTCTGTAACAGGGGACGGTTCTCTGTTACACGAGGATCCATCGGCGTTTCACGGTGAAAATGACCCGGAGCGTCACAGAGAACCGTCCCCGCGAAACAGAGAACCGTCCCCGTGTTACGCTGTGCCGGTGGATGTTCCGCTTTCGGAGGTGATGTGATGGCTTCGGTTTTTTTTGAGCTTGCAAACATCATACCTCCCGGAATGGCGTTGTCTGTCTTTTTGTTTGCAAAACATGAGGGATCGGCAGCGCTTTGGGTCCTGCCGGTCGTGATACCGGCGGTCTGCGTTTTGCTGCTGCATATGAAAAGGAGGGGGAGGCTTGCCGCAGGCGGAGTGATGCTCTGCCTTGCCGCGGGATTATTTCTCATTTCATCAGGGGAGACAAGACATGCTTTTTTTGAAAGCCACGGATGGATGATACCTCCGGCTTTGCTCAGCTTTGCGGTCTTTCTTTTTGAGGAGGCGGCATTGCGGTACAGGAAGCTGAAGCTCATTTCGGTCACAGGGCTTGCAGCTGCACTCCTTTATATGATGTTTGCAGGGATCCATACAGGAGGGACCGGGGTTTCCATGAGCCTTTTTTACTTCCTTGTGACCGCATCCGAAGAGATCGAACTTTATTGGAAAAAGGAGGGAAAGGGGACCCTGCCGCAGGCGGTCACCCGGATACTGCCCTTTCCTTTGGGCGTTCTTATTATACTGATGCTTTTGAAGGCACCTCAAAAGCCCTACGACTGGGCGTTTGTAAAAAAAGCGGTGAAGAATGCGAGAGCCGCCTGCGAGCTTGTGATCGGTTCGCTTGAGCGCAAAAAGGGCTGGGACGGCGATGAGGCGGTGATGGGCTTTTCCGATGAGGGCGGGATCAAAAGCGGAATCAGATCGCGGTCGTATCCTGCGATGTCGCTTGCGGTCGACAAGAGGATCGACGGCAGGTTCTATCTTTCCGGCAGGACCTTTGACAGCTTTGACGGCCGGGAATGGAAAAAGACCGATGATTCCGTGACGGACGGCAGGACCTACGATGCGCTTCTGACGAGGGCAGCGCTTGAAAAATCTGATCCCGAAAGGCCGGGGGATCTCATCCGCAGTGTCTACACCACCGTAAAATACGAGGGCATCAGGACATCGCTTCTTTTTGTGCCCTCAAAGGTGCTTCCCTTTGCCATGGATGAAACGATCGTGGAAAGGGGAGATGATCTTTTATTATCCGGAAAAAGAAGGCGTTCCTACAAGGCAGCAGGGTATAATATAAACGGCGAAAACGCGAAGCTGCAGGATTTTCTCGGGGCTGATATAAGGATAGAAAAGGAAGATCTCGACAGTGTGCGTTTAAGGCTTCTCGGGAAAAAGGAGCAGGGATATACATTTGAGGGACTGAAGGAATACGAGAAGCATGTCTTTGAGGTTTACGGGAAGGATCCGGGGATATCGCCGCAAACGCGCTCATACCTTGATGAGATCCTAAAAGGGGCGGAAAATGATGCCGAAAAGCTTCAGATACTTGAGGAAGAGCTGTCGTCGATGAAGTATGATACCGATCCGGGGCGGCTTCCTGATGAGGTCCAAAGCAGCGGGGATTTTCTGGATCTTTTTCTGTTTGAAAGGAAGGCCGGCTATTGCGTGCATTATGCCACGGCCTTTGTGCTGCTTTCAAGATCCCTAGGTATACCTGCGCGTTACGTTCAGGGCTACAGCGTGAAGATGAACGGGAGGCAGGCACAGGTGATGTCGGATGATGCCCACGCCTGGCCGGAGGTGTATCTGAAGGACAAGGGCTGGATGATCTATGAACCGACTCCGGGATTTCGGGCTCTGTCGGGATGGAGCACATCAGCATCTTCCGGCGGGGCAAATGCCTATGGCAGCGATATGGCCGGGCGATACGGGGCAGAGGTTTCCGAGGGATCTGCTGCGGATGTTTCGGGAACGGCGGATGCCAAAAAGAGGTTTGATCCGGGAAAGCTGGTCCTGCCTTTATTATTGGTAATGATCTTTCTGATGGTGTTTATCCCGGCGGATCTTGCTGTCAGGAAGTACCGCTACAGTGTGATGGATGAAAGGCAAAAGATAATCTCAAACGGTGAAACAGCAATGAAGCTTCTGAAAAAATGCGGGGTGATCCGCGAAAGCGGGGAGACCTTGACCGAGCTGAGACTGAGGGCGGGTGAGCGGATACCGCAGGAGATGCTTTCGGTGCTTGAGATCTATGAGAAGGCTTTGTATTCGGCAGAACGGCCGGACCGGGAGGATGTGACCAAAGCTGAGAGCGGCTGCAGGGAGCTTGCAAAGCACATCCGCCGGCGGAGACTTGCAAAGCTGATGGGAAAAAGGGTAGTATAGTGTATCAGAGGGACGGTTCTCTGTAACACAGATCAAGGAGGGAAGTATGGATAATAAGAGAACATCATTTTCGAGCTCGCTGGGGTTCGTGCTCGCGGCGGCGGGAAGTGCCGTGGGACTTGGCAACATCTGGAGATTTCCGTATCTTGCGGCAAAGGACGGAGGCGGACTGTTCATAGTGATCTACGTGATACTGGCGCTGACCTTTGGATTCACGCTTTTGACAACGGAGATCGCCATAGGCAGAAAGACCAAGCAGAGTCCGCTGACAGCCTACAGGGAGGTTCATCCGAAGTTCAAGTGGATAGGCAAGCTTGCCTGTATAGTTCCCATGATGATCATCCCTTATTATGGTGTGATCGGCGGATGGGTTGTGAAGTATTTTGTGGCATTCTGCACCGGAGGCGCGGATGAAGCCGCAGCTGACGGATATTTCACATCATTTATCACCGCGCCCGTGGAGCCTGTAGTATATATGGTCATTTTCCTGCTGGCGACATCCTTTATTATATATCTGGGCGTCGACAAGGGTATCGAAAAGATCTCAAAGATACTGATGCCGGTGCTCGTCGTGCTGGTGGTGGGGATAGCGATATTCTCGCTCACCATCTCTCATACGGATGACATGGGAAATGTCAGGACCGGACTTCAGGGATTAAAGATCTACCTGGTTCCGTCCCTTGAGGGAAAGACCGTCAAGGATGTGATCATCGTCATCATGGATGCCATGGGACAGCTCTTTTATTCGCTCTCCATAGCGATGGGTATCATGGTGGCCTACGGTTCATACGTACGGGATGAGGACAATCTGATGAAGTCCATCAATCAGATAGAGATCTTTGACACGCTGGTGGCGTTTTTTGCAGGTGTCATGATAATACCTGCAGTGTATGCCTTCATGGGAGGCGAGGGCCTCAGCTCCTCGGGACCCGGGCTGATGTTCATCTCACTGCCCAAGGTCTTTGATGAAATGGGCGGTGTCGGCATCGTGATCGGTATTATCTTTTTCGTTGCGGTAATATTTGCGGCGCTGACAAGCTGCATTTCCATCATGGAGGCCATAGTTTCAAGCTTCATGGACAGATTCGGCATGTCGAGGAAAAAGGCCACCATCATAGAGGGGATCCTTGCCATAGGCGTCGGCGTGATCGTATGTCTGGGCTATAACGTCCTCTATTTTGAGCTTCCTCTTCCGAACGGCGCAACGGCACAGATCCTGGATATCATGGATTATCTGAGTAATAATATCCTGATGCCGGTGGTTGCCATCGCAACCTGTGTCCTCATAGGATGGGTTGTAAAAAGCAGCTATGTCATCGATGAGGTAACAAAAACAGGGGCAAAATTCGGAAGGAAAAGACTGTACAAGGTTATGATCCGGTTCATCGCACCGGTATTGCTGCTGGTTCTGCTGCTGCAGGCGCTGGGGATAATATAAAAAATGTGACAGGGGGACAGTCCCGGTGTCACAAAAACTGTGACAGGGGGGCGCATGTGACAGGGGGACTTCTCCGCTCCGCTCCGGTCGGCGCAAAACTACCGTCCACTGGACGGTATGCGCCCCGGTGTCACATTGGTTAACATAAAACAAATGACTTTAGAAGCATACACGAATCCGGATTTCTGATGGAATGAAAAACTGATATTTCTGATAATGACGCTTGCGGGGATGGCGGTGTGT
>JAFSWJ010000253.1 GCA_017444545.1 Lachnospiraceae bacterium | reverse complement strand
GGTTCAAGTGGGCTTCGATCTCCTCGCGGGTGGACATGGAAAGGACGGGGGCTGCAAGTTCTTCCGCCTCTTTTTTTGTCCAGCGGGCGATCTGGCTCCGGACATAGGCGACGCTTGAGATGTTCACGGAATAATCATCAAGACCCCAGGCCACAAGCAGGGGGATCAGTCTTTTGTCGCGGGCAGCCTCTCCGCACATGCTGACCTTGATGCCGCGGCTATGACCGGCTTCTATCGTTGCATGGATGGACCTTAATACAGCCGGCTCAAACACGGATGACAGATACTCCACGCCGGGGTTGTCCCTTTCGGCGCACATTATATACTGGATGAGGTCATTGCTTCCGATGGAAAGGAAGTCCACCTCTCTTGCGATCTCCGGTGCGATCATGACAGCGGAGGGTGTCTCCACCATGACTCCCAAAGGGATGCCGTACCTGTATTCTTTTTCCTCTGCTTCAAGCTCTTTACCCGCCTGGATCAGTGTTCTTTTGATCTCCTTTAATTCACCTATATTTGTCAGAAGAGGTATCAAGATGGATACATTGCCGTGAAAGGCCGCTCTCATTATGGCCTTTAACTGTGTGACGAAATGATCCCTGTAGGCCAGGCTCTGCCTGATGCCCCGAAGTCCGAGGAAGGGATTTTTTTCATGCACCGCCCTGCCCCTGGCTCCCATGACAAGATAGGGCATCATCTTGTCGCCGCCGATATCAACGGTCCTGATGACCACATCCTTTTTTCCGGCTCCCAGGACTATCCTTCTGTATATCTCATACTGCTCATCCTCCGAGGGCTCATCAAAATTCTGCTGGAAAAAGAATTCCGTCCTGAAAAGACCTATGCCCTCGCTTCCGTTTAAAGAGGATGCCTCGGCCTCCTCAAAGGATCCGATGTTGCACATGACCCTGCAGGAGATCCCATCCGCAGTCTTTGTGGGCAGATCCCTGTATTTTAATAAGATCCTGGCGCGTTCATCCAGTTCCCTCTTTTTTTCCGCACTTTCCTTTTTGTCTTCGTCGGTGGGATTGATATAGACCAGACCCTCGTTTCCGTTTACGATGACCTCGTCGCCGTTTCTCACAAGCCTCATGACTCCGCTTGCAGAGAACACGGCAGGGATCGACAGGGATCGTGCGATGAGGGCGGCATGCCCCGAGGTGCCGCCGCTTTCGGTGACTATGCCGTGTATTTTTTTATTATAGAGAGCCGTGATGAGAGCCGGATTGAGATCGCGGCCTACGATGACCGACCCGTCGGGAATGTCCATCTGCGGGATATCGCCTTTTCCCGAGATCATGACAATGAGACCGTTCATGATGTCACGGATGTCGTCCGCCTTTTCCCGAAGTGACGGATCGCCGGAATCCGTGAAGCTTTCAATGTATTTTTTGCAGACAGACTCCACCGCATATTCCGCGGTAAGACCCTGATCTGTTTTTTCCCTGACCTGTTTTGAGATGGAAGTATCTCTTGAAAGAATGAGCTGGCCTTCGAGGATATCCGCTTCCGCGTCTCCGACATCCTTTCTGGCATATTCGATGAGGTATTCGAGACCCGCGCCGGTTGTACCGTGTCTTCGCATTGCGGCGCGAACACTTTAGGCGTTTTGTTTATACATAAAAGCGATGTTGTGTAACGCAAAGAGAATCACCGCATAATATAAAGCAGGGGCGTTTGCAGGATCCTGCTTTTTCGGCGGTAGCAGGTTGCTATCTTTAAGTCACCGGATGTGGCCCCATAGATATAGGCTCTCTCCGAAAGGGGAGAGCCGATTTTTCTGTCTTACGAAGCCCGTTATGATAACTGTTGATTTGTGCGTTTTTTTGTGATAAAATCAAATAGGAAAAACGCGGAGGGTTAACTGCAGTTACAGGGGGTATTCTATGATTCGCACAGCGCCGGCGGTCTTTGCCGT
>JAFSWJ010000252.1 GCA_017444545.1 Lachnospiraceae bacterium | reverse complement strand
CCTCGAATTTCCCGGGGAAATTTGCTGTCTGGGTCAGCTCATCATCACCGGAAGTCGCAAACTCGAAACCATCCATGCGGGTAAAGGAAGTTCCGTCCTCATCCACCAGCTTCCCTTCATCCGTCATGCGAAGATTTATCGAAATATCGTCACCCTTCAGGATGAAACTGTCTCCGTCCACTTCCACTTCTCCCCGAAGTGATTGGTTACCGTCCTTGTCATAGGTGATCCAGTTCAGATCATTTGTGACAACCATGTATACCTCCTGGCCGTCATACTTCCAGTACCCGATACAGGAGGGTGCATCACTGATCTCATTGGAGGATTCCTCTTTCGTCTCCTCCTCTTTCGCTTCTTCCTCTTTCGTTTCTTCCTCCGCAGCCGCACCGTCCTCCTCTTCAGATGCCGGCGCACCGGTCTGCTCCGCTTCCTTTCCGCCGCAGGCTGCAAGCATCAGTCCCATAATCATTGCCAGCAGTACTGCAATAAATCTTTTGATCATCTTTTTCATTTTCATCTCCCTTATAATAAAACCGTTTCTTAAAAGTATAACATGTGACAGGGGGACAGTCCCGGTGTCACACTTTATGTTAACTTGCAAACACCCTCATGGCCTTTGATACATCCTTTTGCATCTCATCCCTTGCTGCCATGGAAACAGCTGAAAAGAAAACAGGATCATTTGCAGACAGGCTTTCAATACTGCTTTTTGCAGCGTTTCCGCCGGCCTTGTCCATATATGTGAAATAATTGATCTTTCGGACCCCGGCTTCTATGGCTTTTGCAAAATCCCCGGGAGATACTCCCGAGCCCCCGTGCATCACCACCGGAATATTGCCGGTCAGCTTCCTGACCTTTTTTACCACATCAAAATCCAGTTTCGGCTCCTTCAGATATATACCGTGCGTCGTTCCGAAGGAACAGGCCAGCGCATCGATCCCGGTCTCCTCCACAAAACTTTTTGCCAGTTCCGGATCAGTATATATCTTTGTCTCATCATCTTCTCCACTCATATCGCCTGCACCGGACTCGCGCCTGCCCATGGAGCCCAGTTCCGCCTCAACGGAAGCGCCGGTCCTTTTTGCCATTGCGACTGCCTTTTTTGTATTGGCCGCATTTTCCTCATACGGCAGGACGGAACCGTCATACATGATCCCGGTAAAACCTATATCCAGAGCCGTCTGCAGATATTCGAGTGTCTCTCCGTGATCCAGATGCACACATACAGGAACCGTGCTCTTTTTTGCTGCATCTACCATAACAGGACCGATGAGACTGAGCGGTATCCAGGGTTCGTGGCACTGGGCAAACTGCAGGATCACAGGCAGATCCAGATCCTGCGCCGCATTTATTATGGCCTGCAGCGACTCAAGATTCGGACAGTTGAACGCCCCGACAGCCATCTTCCTTTCCTCTGCAATTTCAAGAATCTCCTTTAAAGTCACAAGCATTTCTCTCTCCTTTCACGTATCAGGGGACGGTTCTCTGTTTCGCCGGTATTCATCGACGTTTCACGCGGTTTACATTTGTAAGATGTCACACAGAACCGTCCCCCTGATACACCTCTGATACACAGAACCGTCCCCCTGTTACACCAGCGGCCTGACGGCATCGTACAGTCTCCTGTATCGTCCGTAGATCTCCATATATCTTTCGTGCATCGCAGGACGCGGTTCAAAGGTCCTCTCCTTTTCAACCATATGTGACGCCGCATCATCAAGGTCCGAAAAGATCCCCAGCGCGCATCCCACAAGCATCGCACTTCCCACCGTTCCTGCATCTGCCGTTTTCAGGGTCGTGATGGGCAGATCCAGCACATCCGCCTTCATCTGTATCCACACCGCAGATCTGGCGCCTCCACCGGTAGCATTGAGCCTCCTGAACCTGACTCCGGTTGATAATAAATACTCCATGTTCAGATACATTTCATAGGCAACGCCCTCCATGCATCCCCTGTAGAGTTCTGTGACTCCCATATCCGCAGTCAGCCCCGCAACCACCCCTTTTGAGCCCGTATCCATGTGCGGGGTCGCCGCACCCGCTATATGCGGCAGCACCAGCAGCCCGGAGGGTGTATCACCGTATTTTTCTTCATATCTTTCTTCGATCAGCCTGTTGACGGATATGCCCCGCGCCTTTGCTTCGCTGATCTCGCTTTTTGCAAACCCGTCTATGCACCACTGTATCAGCGCACCGCCCGTATAGGAAAAGGCATACGCCACATAATGCCCGGGGATGACATAGGGCACCACGGAAAAGCATCCCTTTATCATCTCGTCGATATCCGGAACCCCGTCATAGACCGGGGTCAGGCACTCCACAGTCCCGGCTCCGTCGACAGCCACCTCCGGATCAAAGGCCCCCGCACCCACAGCGGCCGCCACCTGATCCTGACTGACAGCAACCACCTTTGTACCCTTTTTCAGACCGCACCTTTCCGATGCCGACGCCGTAACCTCTCCCGCAATCGTCCCGGTAGGAACCGGGGTACTGAAAAGGTCTCTGTCAAGCCCGGCTTTTTTCAGAATTTCGTCACAATATTGCAAAGTCCTCACATCAAAAGCCAGGGTCCTCGTTGCAAGTGAGTGGTCAATGACCCTCTCCCCGCTGAGATTATATATAATAAAATCCTCCATCTGAAACACGTACCTGACCTTCTGCCAGATCTCCGGATGGTTCTTTTTCATCCACATCAGCTTCGGGACGCAGTACATCTCATGCGCCTTCAGTCCCGCTATGTGCGCTATCTTTCTTTCTCCAAGCTCAGATACAAGCCATTCTCTTTCTTCCCTGCCACGCGGATCGGTATAAAGCATTGATGGTGCCAGTACGCTGCCTTTTTCATCTGTCAGGACAAAGGTCTCGCCAAAGCTTGTGATGCCGATCCCGCCTATATCCGGAAAGGAAAGCGCCATCTCACGGATCACCTCATACACGGCATCAAGCACGGCGGACGCATCGATCTCATGACTTCCGGCCCTTCGGCTTACGAGATAGTCCCTGTAGGCCCGCTCAAGGTACCTTCCCTTTTCGTCAAACACGGTGCATTTGCACCCTGTAGTACCTATATCAAGTCCTGCTATTTTCATAGTCGCACCTTCCTCCCAAATGTGACACCGGGACTGTCCCCCTGT